>JAZRNI010000174.1:0-6477 GCA_045648105.1 Eubacteriales bacterium
ATACACTTGTTTACGACAGAGAGCTTGACGCCCTTGCAGAATACCTGAAGGAGCTTTACAGGATAGGCGTAGACGCTCTCATCGCCGCCGACCTTGGTGTTATAAGGCTTATAAAAAGACTGACTCCGAAGATGCCGATACACGCATCTACTCAGCTGTCAATACATAATACCGAGGGCGCTCGGCTTGCACATTCTCTCGGATGCGAGCGCGTGGTGCTTGCAAGAGAGCTTTCGCTTCAGAATATGTGCAGCGTCATCGACAATTCGCCCGTGCGTATAGAGTTTTTCTTACACGGAGCGCTGTGTGTGTGCCATTCGGGTCAATGCCTGTTCTCGTCTATGCTTGGCGGAAGAAGCGGAAACCGCGGAGAGTGCGCGCAGCCGTGCAGGCTCCCCTATAACGGCAGCAATTATCCGCTGTCCCTATGTGAAATGTCGCTTGCAAATCACATAAACGCTCTTATCGAAAGCGGTGTTGACTCGCTTAAAATTGAGGGGCGAATGAAGTCCTGCGACTACGTTTACAACGTAACTCATACTTACAGACGGCTGCTTGACGAGGCGCGCAATATAAACGAAAGCGAATACGGATTTTTAAAGGACACCTTCTCCCGCGGGGAATTTACGGACAAGTATTTCATAAACAAAAAGACGGATAAAATGACCGGAATACGAAGCGAGGAAAGCAAGGCAAAAACCAAGGAGCTTGGCAAGCGCGATTTCGAGGTAGAGCACGTACCGATTACGGCAAGTGCAAAAATCAAATCGGGCGAGCCTATCTCTCTTACGTTGAAAATAAAAAACGGCACACGCAGCGCGTGCGTTTACGAAAGAGAGCCCGATACAGCAAACACATCGCCTCTTACCGAGCAAGGGGTAAAAGAGAGACTTTCAAAGCTTGGCGGAACGTTTTTCTCTCTTGAGCCTGACGATATTGAGCTCGAGCTTGAAAAGGGACTCAACCTACCTCCGTCAGCGCTTAACGCATTAAGGCGCAAGGCTGTTTCTGAGCTTTCATCGCAGGAGCGCAAGCTTGAAAACGAGCCGTTTTATCTGCAAAAACGCAAGAAAAAAACCGAAAAGCTTTACACGGGTCTATTCCTGAACGCGCTCGAGTACGGAAAATATAAAAACAAGGACGCCTTTTTTGACATATGCTTTTTACCCGTCGAATACTTTGAAAAAACGAGTGCGGTAAGCGAGCTTGAGGGCGTTTACATCCCTCCCGTAATATTTGACAGCGAGCTTTCAAGAGTCAAGGAGCTGCTGCGGCGCGCGCGAGAGCTTGGGGCAAAATACGCGCTTATCACGAATTTGTCCGATATTGCGCTTGCAAATGAAATGGGCTTTGAAATTATAGGAGATTTCAGGCTTAACTGTCAAAACAGCGAGAGTGCAAGAGAGCTTTGCGATATAGGAATTGACACCCTTATACTTCATCCCGAAATCAGCTTGCCTATGGCGCGCGATATAGGCGGCGGGGTCATCGTTTACGGCAGGATACCGCTGATGCTGACGGAGCGCTGCTTTATCAAGGAAAATTTCGGCTGTAAGAAATGCAATAACGCATCATTTAAGGACAGAAGGGGGGCATCCTTCCCTCTTATGTATGAGTTCGGGCACAGAAATCTTATACTCAACTCCGCCGTTACGTATATGGGTGACAAAAAGGACGAGCTTTTATCCTCGGGGCTTCGTTTTCATCATTTCATTTTCTCAACGGAGAACGCAAAGGAGATTTCAGAGGTAATATCGGCATATAAAAAGGGCAAGCCCTTAAAGGGCAATATTCAAATAAGAAGAATGGGAATAAAGTGAGGAATATCAATGTCATTAGCTATAATTACAGGCGCGTCAAGCGGTATTGGCCGTGAGTTTGCGCTGCAGTTGAAGGAAAAGGCGGGAGTGAACAGCTTTTGCCTTATCGCAAGAAGAGAGGAGCGACTTATCGCTCTTAAGGATGAGCTTAATGCTGAATGTAAAATTATTTGCGCCGACCTTTGCACTGACGAGGGTGTAGAAAAAATACGCGATTATCTTGAAAACGAGCGCCCCCGTGTTAAATTTTTAGTAAATTGTGCGGGCTTTGGAGACTTTGGCTCATTCGACCAGATTTCCGAAGATACGGTTTGCCGAATGATAGATTTGAACGTAAAGGCACTTGTGAGAATAACGCATATGTGCGTGCCTTTTATGGAAAAGGGCGGTAGAATTATTGAAATGGGCAGCGGCTCGTGCTTTACTCCCCTTCCCTATTTCAACGTCTATTCATCATCAAAGGTGTTCGTTTTACATTACACAAAATCGCTTAACTACGAGTTGAAAAAATACGGTGTGCGCGCGACCTGCTTCTGCCCCGGTTGGGTAGATACGGAGTTTTTATCGCTCGCGAAAAGAGATTCCGCCGTGACGATGCCAAAGGCGACAAAGCCGTTGCTGACGGCAGAAAGGTGCGTTGCCAAGTGCGTAAAGGCATCAATCAAGGGTAAATCAATGTGCGTTACGAACTGGTACACAAAATTACAGCACGTGCTGTTCAAGATTTTGCCCGACTGTATTTTAACTAAGCTTTGGCTTGGAATGCTAAAGCATCCGGAGAGTGAAGATGGGAAGAAGTAATTTTAAGGCGGGCGCTATGCTCGCGCCACTGCCGGCAGTATTGGTTACGGTGGGTGATATGAACGATTCTAACGTTCTTACGATAGCCTGGACTGGCATCCTTTCCACAAATCCCGCTCGCCTTTATATATCCGTAAGACCGACACGTCACTCTTATAAATATCTCAAGCAGAGCGGTGAATTTGTCGTCAACGTACCGACCGCGTCTTTGGCACGCGCGACGGACTTTGCGGGAATTTACACAGGCGCAAAGCTTGACAAATTCAAAAAATGCGCTTTTACTAAAACAGAGAGCAAAGAGGTCAAGGCGCCGACAATCAAGGAGTGCCCCATTGCTCTTGAATGTCGTGTTTTCGAGGTAATAGAGAGCGGAACGCACGATATTTTTCTTGCGGATATACTCAGCGTATCGTGCGACGAGTCGATTATAGACAAGGACGGCAGAATTTGCTACGAGAAGGCGGGACTTATCGCTTACGCGCACGGCGAGTATTTCACGCTCGGCATGAAAATCGGCAAGTTCGGTTTTTCAACGGACAAAAAGAAAAAATCCCCCAAAAAGAGAGATACGGAAAGGGGGAGAACAAATAAATGAACGCGCAGGAAAAAGAAAAGGGCGAGAGAATACGCGAACGGGTGCTGTCGCTTATATCATCCGAATTTGAGAGCGATGCCGCATTTGAAAGGGCTATGGGACTGCCCGAGAAAACCGTTAATAACTGGCGCCGCGGCCGTTCGTCATCCTATATGAAAGTGCTACCGGAGCTTGCGGAAAAATTCCGCGTAAATATCGGTGAGCTGCTCGATATACCGCTGCGCCGTGACACGAGCGAGCTGTCTGACGACGAGCTTCGCCTGCTTTACCTTTACAGGCGCTCACGCATCCTTCCCGCAGCTCTGCGCCGCGCCCTCTCGGAAACCTTGGAAAGCGTTATTACGCTTTACATAAAATCAACTGAAAGCTAAAGCTATCGGAAGGCTCGGGCACAAAGCCTAAGCCTTCCGATAGCTTTAGTTTTTTATTACAAATGAAGAACTCTGTCCTTGATTTCTTCCGTTCTGCCCTGATTCCAGTACTGAGTACCGATGTAGCCGCAGGTACGGCGGGCAACGTTCATCTTGGACTGGTCGCGGTTTTTACAGTTGGGACATTCCCAAACGAGCTTTCCGTCACCGTCATCGACGATTTCAATCTCGCCGTCGTAACCGCAGACCTGACAAAAGTCACTCTTGGTATTAAGCACAGCATACATAATATTGTCGTATATGAATTCCATAATACCTATAACGGCATCAATGTTATTCTGTATGTCAGGCACCTCTACGTACGAAATAGCTCCGCCGGGTGAGAGCGCCTGGAACTTAGCCTCAAGCGCCAGCTTTGAAAATGCGTCGATAGGCTCTGTTACGTGTACGTGATACGAGTTCGTAATATATCCCCTGTCCGTCACGCCCTCGATGATGCCAAAGCGGTTTTGCAAGCATTTTGCAAATTTGTACGTCGTGCTTTCAAGCGGTGTGCCGTAGAGAGAGTAATCGATGTTTTCAGCCGCCTTCCATTTTGCGGTATACTCGTTGAGCTTCTTCATAATAAGAAGTCCGAGCTCCTCACCCTCTTTTTCGGTAAGCTTCTTGCCGTTAAGTGCGTAAACGCACTCCCAAAGACCCGCATATCCGAGCGAAAGCGTGGAATAACCGCCGTGAAGATACTTATCTATTGTTTCGCCCTTTTTCAGTCTTGTAAGCGCACCGTACTGCCAAAGAATGGGAGCCGCGTCTGAAAGCGTGCCCGTCAGTCTTTCGTGACGGCATTGCAGCGCCTTGTGGCAAAGCTCCATTCGCTCGTCAAATACCTGCCAGAACTTATCCATGCTTCCCTTTGCGCTAAGCGCGATATCAACGAGGTTCACCGTTACGACGCCCTGATTGAATCTGCCGTAATACTTAGGCTTTCCGTCCTCGTCAATGTAAGGAGTGAGGAAGCTACGGCATCCCATACAGGTATAGCAATGGCCAACGCCGTTTTTGTCTATCTTGCTTTTAAGCATTATTTTCTCGGAGATATAGTCGGGAACCATGCGCTTTGCCGTACACTTAGCAGAAAGCTCTGTGAGATAATAGTACGGCGAGTCCTTGTGAATATTGCTTTCCTCAAGAACATAGATGAGCTTTGGGAACGCAGGGGTAATCCATACGCCCTTTTCGTTCTTAACGCCTTGGATTCTCTGGAGAAGCACCTCTTCAATTATCATAGCAAGGTCGTCTCTCTCCTGCTGATTTCTCGCCTCGCCAAGGTACATAAATACCGTAATGAACGGCGCCTGTCCGTTAGTGGTAAGCAGAGTTACGACCTGATACTGTATACACTGAACTCCGCGTCTTACCTCGTCGCGCAGTCTTTTTTCGGTTATTTCCTTGATTTTTTCCTCGTCGGTAATGTTGAGTCCGCGAAGCTCCTCCTTAACCGTGGCAAATATCTTCTTACGGCTTACCTCAACGAAGGGAGCAAGGTGCGTCAGGCTTATAGACTGACCGCCGTATTGGTTGGATGCTACCTGAGCTATAATCTGCGTTGATATATTGCAGGCGGTGGAAAAGCTATGAGGCTTTTCAATCATCGTACCGCTTATAACCGTACCGTTCTGAAGCATATCCTCAAGGTTAACGAGATCGCAGTTGTGCATATGCTGTGCAAAATAATCAGAGTCGTGGAAGTGAATTAAGCCCTCCTCGTGCGCCTTGACGACGTCCTCGGGCAAAAGCAGTCTCCTTGTAATATCCTTCGAAACCTCACCCGCTATGTAATCGCGCTGTACGCTGTTAACGGTCGGATTCTTGTTTGCGTTCTCCTGCTTAACCTCTTCGTTATTGCACTCGATAAGCGAAAGTATCTTATCGTCAGTCGTATTGGATTTACGAACGAGCGCTCTTTTATATCTATACGTGATGTAGGTCTTTGCAAGGACGAAGGCGCCCATTCTCATAAGCTCGTCCTCAACCATATCCTGTACCTCCTCCACGCTTACGGCACGGCGGAGCTTCTCGCATTTTTTCTCAACGGATTTGGTTATTTTTTCGACCTCGGATTCCTTTATTTTATACTCGTCTTCAACGGCGTTGTTTGCCTTTTGTATCGCATTGTAAATTTTCTCGTTGGTGAAAACGACCTCAGAGCCGTTTCTCTTAATAAGCTTCATTTTTACCATCCTTTCCTTGAGTGTTCCAAAAAATAATGTGCGAAGTCTATTATAACTATATATTGTGGTTTTGTCAATACCCTTTTACAATATATAGTTGTTTTAAAAGTGAAATATTTTGTGGCAGAATATGTCGTTTTTTAGTCATTTTTTATAATACCGCGCATCTTGGCTGTCGAAGTTATCTTGCGGGACGGTTTTTGAAATTGTAGAACATTCACAAAAAATATTTTTATTCTTTTTTTAGTTATTTTTTGAAAAAGAATTATTCATATTTATATAGTATACTATAAGCATAAATCAAAATATATGAACAGGATTAGACGATGTTAAATTTAAAAGAAATCAAGAAGGTATACGTTACCTCGTCGGAAAACGTCGAGGCGTTAAAGGGCGTTAGCATTGCGTTCCGCAAAAAGGAGTTCGTATCTATACTCGGTGCTTCGGGATGCGGCAAAACCACCCTGCTTAACATTATTGGCGGACTTGACCACTACACGTCGGGCGACCTTACGATTCAAGGACGCAGCACCGGCTCTTACACCGACAGAGATTGGGACGTTTACAGAAACCACCGCATTGGCTTTAAATTTCAGAGCTACAACCTGATTCCTCACCAGACGGTGCTAGGAAACGTAGAGCTTGCGCTAACGATTTCG
>JAZRNI010000175.1:0-4806 GCA_045648105.1 Eubacteriales bacterium
TATATCGATAAGCCTTTTTATATCGGGCTCGCTGTCGTAAAGGGCGCGAAGCTCCTTCGTTTTAAGAGCCGACTCTATCGTTATATCAAGCTCGCGCGGAATAAGCTTTGAAACCGCGTCAACTCGGCTGTACGGCATACCAAGCGCCCGTCCCGTATCCTTGATTGCGGCGCGCGCGGCAAGAGTACCGAAGGTAACTATCTGCGCGACCTTGTCCTCCCCGTACTTTGATTTTACGTATTCTATAACCTCCTCACGGCGGTTGTAGCAGAAATCGATATCAAAATCGGGCATCGACACTCTCTCGGGATTTAAAAATCTCTCAAAGAGCAAATCAAACGCGATCGGGTCAACGTCGGTTATTCCGACACAGAAAGCAACGAGACTTCCCGCACCCGAGCCTCTGCCGGGTCCGACGGGAATATCGCGCCCCTTTGCATAATTTACAAAATCGCTGACGATTAAGTAGTACGCATTAAAGCCCATACGGTCAATAACGGAAAGCTCGTACTCCATACGCTCGGTATATTCCTCTTTCGTATGGTTTATATAGTCAAATCTTCCCTCTTTTTCAAGCCTTGCAAAGCCAAGGTAGGCGTTCTCTCGCAGCTTGTCCTTATGAGGCATACCGTCGTCAGACTCAAAGTCGGGTAAATGAAGCTTGTCAAATTCAAAATCGAAGTTGCACTTATCTGCGATTTTTACCGTGTTCTCGATAGCACCGTTATAGGAAGAAAACAGAGCCTTCATTTGCGAGGTGGACTTAAAATAAAACTCGTCCGTCTCAAAGCCCATCGGGCGTCCGTCGGTTATAACGCTGTTTGTCTGTATACACATCAAGGTCGCCTGCATATCGGCGTCTGAATGCTCGATATAGTGTACGTCGTTCGTAGCAACCATCGGTATTCCGTATTTTTCACTTATGAGCTTTATTCCGTAGGCAACCTTGCGCTCATCGTCAAGTCCGTGATTCTGTATTTCAAGATAGAAATCCTCCCCGAAAAGCTCCTTCATCAAAACCGCGTATTTTTCAGCCTCGCACATACTGCCCGAGAGAATAAGCTGGGGTATTTTACCCGCAACGCAGGCAGAAAGAGCAATAAGCCCCTCGTGATGCTCGCTCAAAAGCTCCATATCTATTCTCGGCCTCATATAAAAGCCGTCAATAAAGCTCTTTGACACCATATAACAAAGGTTTTTATAGCCCGTAGCGTTTTTGCAGAGCAAAATCAAGTGATGCCCCGAGCTATCCGTCTTTCCCTCTCTGAGAAGGCGTGAGCGCGGCGCTACGTATACCTCGCAGCCGATAATAGGCTTTATGCCCTTCTTCTTTAATTCTGTGTAGAACTCAACAGCGCCGTACATCGCTCCGTGGTCGGTTATAGCGATGGCATGCTGACATTCGGCAATGGCCTTATCCGCAAGTCGGGAGATTCTTGCCGCCCCGTCAAGCAGGCTGTATTCAGTATGCAGGTGCAGGTGTACAAATTCTCCCATAGCTTCTCCTATCCGTGAAATTCTCCGTTTTTTATTTTTTCGGCTATTTCCATAATCTTATTCAGCCTGTGCGACAGTCCTGATTTTGAAATTTGCGGCACCGCCACCTGAGAAAGCTGTGTCAAGGATAAATCCTGATATCTCATCCTTAATTCGGCAGTCTCGCAAAGCTCCTCTGGCAAGGTTGAAAACAAATTCGCCTCGCTGATTACCTTAATAGCCTCAATTTGTCTTTGCGCGGCAGATACCGCCTTGTTTATATTGTTAAGCTCACAGTTCGTTATTCTGTTCGTCTGATTGCTTATGCCGCTCTTGATTTTTGAATTAAGCAGGGTAAAAAACATATTGTTCATACCCGCCGCAGCGTAAAATGTCTCCAGCATCGCGTTCTGCTTTATATAAAGCAAGGTTTCCTTTTTTCGCTCTGACATATAGGTCACGATGCCGTTGTCACTCAGAAAGGACATCAAATCAAACGGTCTCACGCTTGCAAATTCAATTAAATACTCCTTATCGGGGTCGGTTATGCGCGCGCACGCAATTACTATGCCGCGCAGAAAATACTGATAAGCCGCATCCTGCGTGTCAACGAGCTCCCCACCGCTCTCCAAGAGAGAAAAGAACTTGGACGCCCCCTTTGAAGCAAAGGAGAAAAGCACGCGCCGTCCCGGCGCGTCGGTGCTGTAGACGAGCTCTTGTCCGAAGAATTCCTTTATCAGTCTTTTCGTATATTCCACTATTTCCCTGTTTTCAAGTGAAATTGATATTCTTTCGCCATCAAATATACCCTTGGCAAAGAAAATGCCGTTAAGAACGGCGCGCCTGTGCGCCGAGGACTTTATAGGCTGCGCTATCAATTCCCTTTTTCTTTCCTGTGAAAAGGACATACCCCTTCTCCTTAGATAATTTCTATTTCCTCGCTCGGCCAAATTCCGTACCGCGAAAGCAGCTCAATTTTTATCAGCTCAATAAGACGGATAACGTCAAGCGCGCTTGCCGAGCCGCAGTTAACGATAAAGCCCGCGTGCTTTGGAGAAACAAGCGCATCTCCAATTCTGCGGCCCTTGAGCCCCGCCTCGTCAATAAGACGCGAAATGGGAATATCTCCCTCGCGCTTGAAAACGCTGCCGAGACTTTTTTCCGAATACGGCTGAGACGCACGGCGCTTGGATAGCGTCTGCTTTAGCTTTTCTTTAATTTCCTCTTGGCTACCTTTTACAAAATTTACTCTTGCATAAAGCAAAATCATAGGGCGCGTCATAAACAGACTGTGCCTGTACGAAAGCTCAAGCTCAGATGCTGAAAGAGTGCGGATTTTCTGTGTCTGTAAATCAAAAACACGCGCAAAGCAAAGAAAGTCCGATATAGAATTTCCGTAAGCGCCCGCGTTGGAGTACACAGCGCCCCCAAGGCTTGCGGGTATACCGTACAGAGACTCAAGTCCGCCGAGCGAAAACGATGCCGCATCGTATATCAGACGCGAAAGCCCTACCCCGCACTCCGCATCAACGTAGCTTTCTGCCACGGAATAAGACCTCATTTTTGAGGTATTTACTATAACACCGTCAAATATTGAGTCCTTGAACAGAATATTCGTCAGCTTTCCGACCACCTTGAACTTAAGTCCGTTAAGGAAAAGGCAGGAAACTGTATTTACTAAATCCGAGCATTTTTTCGGAAAAACGGCAAGCCTTGCCACTCCCCCGATTCCTATATAAGAATGTTTTGAAATATCAAAATTCTCAATATATTCAACTTCCCATTTTTTGACCAAATTCAAAAAACAGGCAATATCCAAAGCTAACTCCTTTTGTAAGCGTCGTATTCGTTTAGCATATCAACGGCTGCCATTCTCTGCGACTCTGTCACGTCGATACCGCCGAGTATTCTCGACAGCTCACAAACCCTGCCGTCGTAATCAAGCGAGAGAAGAGACGACTCCGTCTTTCCGTTAACGTCCGACTTTTTAATCAGTATATGCGTATCTGCAAGCGAAGCTATCTGCGCGCTGTGCGTCACCGCTATCAGCTGTATATTTTTGGCAAGCGCAAGCATCTTGACACCGATTTTCCTCGCGGTTTTACCCGAAACCCCCGCGTCTATCTCGTCAAAGATAATAGTGGAAATTCCGTCCTTGCCCGCAATCACGCTCTTGATGGCGAGCATAACTCTTGCAAGCTCACCGCCCGAGGCAACCTTGGAAAGCGGCATAGCGTCAGCACCCCTGTTGGCGCTCAGGAAAAATTCCGCAGTATCCGTTCCGTTTGCGTTAAGCAGCTTTTTCTCATTTTTAAACTCCTCTCGGAGCGATACGAAGAAAAGCACCTTCGGCATATCGAGATATTCGAGTATCTCCTTGACAGCTTTTTCTATCGACTCCGATGCGAGCGCTCTTTGTTCGTGCAGCTTGTTTGCAATAGCTATCGCGCGCTCATACGCCTCATTTCTTTCCTTTTCAAGCCGTTTTAAGGTGTTTTCGGAATCCGAAAGAGACTCAAGCTCCAAAAAAGCATTCTCTCTGAAAATCAGTATATCCTTGATTGTAAGACCGTACTTTTTCTTTAATCTTGAGATTTTGTCAAGGCGCGACTCAATTTCGTTGAGGGCCGCCTCACCGTCCTCCTCAAAGCCCTCGGTATGTGCGTATACCTCCTCGGCAATATCGCTTATGTGATACGAAAAATCACGCAAGAGCTCGCTGTACTCTGCAAATTCGGGTATAACGTCGCTAAGCTGTGAAAGCGCGCTCGCCGAGCGGTCAAGCAAAAACGACGCGCTCCCCTTTTCGCTCCCCTTGAGCGCCTTAAAGGCAAAGCCTGCGTTTTTTATAATTTTTTCGCTGTTTTTTATTTTTACCTTGCGGTCGATGAGCTCTTCCTCCTCGCCCTCCCGAAGCGAAAGCGCGTCTATATCCTCAATCTGATATTTGAGAATTTCAATAAGGCGCTCGCGCTCCGCCTCCTTGGCTGAAATCTCGTTGATTTTAGCGCACACCGAGGTATAATCCGCATACGCCCGTTTATACTCGGCCAGCAGCCCTGTGTTTTTTGCGTACACGTCAATAATTTCAAGCTGTTTATCAAGCTCGGTCAGCGAGCGAGTATCGCTCTGCCCGTGTATTGTAACGAGAAAGGGCGTAATCTGCTTTAAAAGCGCAAGACTTACAGTCCTACCGTTGATTTTTATATTCGACCGTCCGTCCGCATATACGGTTCTCTGCACGAGAATACATCCGTCCTCATCGGCAACGATACCGCTCTCAGAAAGACTTGCAAGCAAATTGTCACGCGCCTCAAAAAGACCGCTGAC
>JAZRNI010000176.1:0-3179 GCA_045648105.1 Eubacteriales bacterium
TGAGCTCCTCTGCACCGTCCTTAACAAGCGAAATTACGTATTCGACCGTTTGCTCGCTTACCTTGTCACCGTCGCCTATCATATGCTTTAGGTATTCAAGTGTTTTTACGGCGCTGTCCACGTTTTTGCCTTCACCGTTGACAACTATGGCATCGCCCATTTCGCTATCGCCGTTTTTATTAAAAACCTTGACGCCAAATGCTTTTTCTATTTTCTTAGCATTTGCGTCAAATGCGCCGAACAATGACATTGTAGCCTCATTTGAATTAGTTAGAACATTTCTTTCGCTCATTGGCTTCTCCCAAAATTTTACTCCGTGTAAAACGGTAGGTTAACTGCGATATTTTCGCTGTATATAATATCCGCCCACATAAGATAAGCGCCGTTTTCAAATTTGCCGTCACAGCTTATTTTCAGCAACGTCCCATTTTCAAGCCGCTCGTTTATCCTTTGGTTTAACTCGTATGCCGCTTTATAAACAAGCTCGTCATCGCTGTAGCTGCGAGGGCAAAGCTGAAAGCGCTGTACTTTTTCAAGCGAATATGAGATAGGCAGCTCCTTATCAAAAAAAGTAAAAGATTTATCTAGCCTTATTATATCACAATCAGTATCCAAATTTCTAGGTATTTTTAAAATATTTATTTCTTTGTCAAAGAATTTTACGTAAATGCCATGCAAATTTTCCTCTAAAAGCTCCTTTTGCTCGTACTGAGACTCTATTTTTACGGATACCGTCTCACTTTTGCGGGCAATTACGGTGCCACAGGCGTAAGTGAATCCGCCGTCTGCCAATATTCCGCTGATAAGCAGGTCTCCTTTTTTTACCGTGTCTCCGGCCTTAACCATAGCCCGCCCCTTGCGAACGAGTAGCTCCTCGACAACTCCGTCACAGTCCGCAATGACGTTTGAATATCCTGTCGGCTCCTCGTCGTTATGCCAAAGCTTATCCGCTACGCGCACGTAGGCTACGGTGCCCTCTCTGTTTATATTTATCCACGAAACCGTATCTGACGAGGAAAGAACGGAAAGCTCTATCTCGCTTTTATCAATACTGTTCCAAAAAACGCCCCTTTTTAGGCCCGCGCGGTAAAGCTCGTCAATTACCGTCTCGGTCTTAACGCTTTCGTTGCCGCTGACTCTTATATCCCATACGACGAGCGATGATACGTACCAGATAGCGCAAATTACAAGAACGCTGACGAGAAACGGTATGTTTTTCATGTTATTTAATACGAAACCGCCGATGCCTTTTGGCTGTGTGCGACTGAATTTGACACGGGGTGAGGCTATCCGCTCAAATTTTTTACATTTATAGAGCGGAATTTTGATGGCTTGGCTTTTTATCTTCAGCGGAAAGTTGTTTTTTAAAAGCAGCTTCGAAAGCGTCAGAAAATCACCCTTATCAAAGATATACGTCCTGTATCCGAGCAAAAGCAAAATCAATTCATTCATATAAACACCACCGCAGTAATAACTCCGTCTACCTCAACGCTTGCGTTTTCATACACCGATAAAAGCAGCTCTTTACCGCTTATACGAATTGCGCCCTTATTAAGCTTTAGAATGACATCAGTATTTGTAAATTGCTCAACCGATTTAATATTATGTATAAAAAGCTTGGATAAGCTTCCTATGCGACTAAGCTCCAAATACAGCGATGACTTGTTTCTGCCTTGAATTTCATTTTGTTTTTCAAGTTTAGTCATTATTTTCAACTCCTAACATAAATTTAATATGACTACTTAATATTTATGAGGATTTTTTTATAGTATGAATAGCAATCTCAAAATAAGCAGTGAAAAATATCTGATAACCCCTTTGCTTTTACTACTTTCATTTTTCTTTTCGTACTTTTTTGCATATGAGGTATCAGAGCTTGTAAGGAGCGGACTTTATTTTTGCTTTACGACTATTATAGGCTCGGTTTTCCCCTTTATGATACTTACGGACGCGCTTTTTGCTTTTTCAAATTTTGAAAATATGCCCTTTCTCGGGCGAGCCTTTGAAAAGCTCTTTAACATAAGCGGATACGGTGTGCGTGCGTTTTTTGCGGGAATCATTTGCGGATTTCCGTTGGGTGTAAAGGCTGCGTGCGACTTATATCAAAGCGGTGCTATTTCAAAGGAAGAATGTGAAAGGCTGATAGGGTTTGCAAACAATACGGGACCTGCCTTTATCGTATTTGCGATAGGCGCAGTAATGAGAAAAAGTCTCTTTGACGGAGCTGTGCTGTATCTTTCTATGATTTTTTCAGCAATAATCGTCGGTATACTTATGGGACTTGGCAAAGGGCACACGAGGGAGAAAAAGAAATTTTGCAAGGTTGAGTACAGTCTGGTTGATTCTGTAAAGAGCGCCGGGCTTAACACTCTTTATATCTGCTCGTTTATTACCTTTTTCTCGGTTCTGCTCGGCTTGCTTAAAAAAATCCTACCAAGCAGCATATATTTATACGCCGTACCGTTTTTAGAGGTGGGAAATGCAAGCAAAATTCTTTCCGAGTCGCATATTAACCCTGTAAAATCGCTACTGCTTACTTCGTTTGCTATTTCCTTTTCGGGTATTTCGGTATTTTTGCAGGCAAAAAGCTTTTTGCCAAAGGAAATTTCCGTAAAAAAATACACCCTCGCAAAAATTATGCAAGGGTGCATTTCAGCACTTATAGCTTATATCTTTACTTTGTTTTACTGAGCATCTATAATAGGAAAATTGATTTCGCCATCTTCGCCTACCGTGATATTGGAATCATTGTCTTCGTCATCAGTACCGCAAGCAGTAAATGAGACGAGAAGGACAGATGCGAGAATGAGCGCAATTAGCTTTTTCATATTTTTTTCCCTCAGCTTATTTTGTAAGATTTTTTTCAAGAGCTGCAAGCTCGTCGTAAAGCTCCGCAGGAACTCTGTCGCCTACCTGCTTATAAAATTCACGGATGCCCTTGCAGTCCTCAAGCCAGAGCTCACGGTCTACGCTGAGGAGCTCTGCGATAGTTTCCTTGGAAATATCAAGACCCTCGATGTTAATATCATCAACGTTGGGAACGTAGCCTATAGGAGTCTCCGTTGCCAAAACCTTACCGTCGCAACGGTTGAGTATCCACATAAGAACACGCATATTGTCGCCAAATCCGGGCCAGATGAAATGTCCCTCGGAGTCGGTTCTGAACCAGTTAACGTGGA
>JAZRNI010000177.1:0-5043 GCA_045648105.1 Eubacteriales bacterium
CGATCCGACTTCGCTATCGGCTACGGTGCATGGGGCGGCGCGGCTCTCTATCCCTTCCGTAACTTCCAGGTTTACATGGACCCCGATAACACCGCTATCAACGAGGCAGGCTGCTGGGATCCCAAGACCGAAACTCTTACTCTTAACATTAACGGTGAAGACGTTACTATGACATGGCAGGCTTGGTCCAATTCTATGATTGGTACCGGTAAGTATGCAGATGCTGATAACGAAACCAAGCTTACGATTACCGCTTTGCTTGAGACTAAGTATCTTGAGAAGTACTACAGAATTCCTCTTGCAGGTACCACTATCTGCTCGATGCTTTCTTACCAGCTCGACTACTATACTCAGGATTACAACTTTGCTTACGGATTCGGCGGCTCTCGTCTTATGAAGTTCAACTTCGACGATGCTGAGTGGGCAGATTACGTTAAGCAGAACGACGGCAAGCTTAGCTACGAATAATTTTCTAGTTTCCCAAGTTAGAGAAAAAGAATAATTTCACGGTAATGGGAGAGCTCGCCTCTCCCATTACTTGTGATTTATTCGTCTGCTCAACACGGCGGACCGACACGCTCAGTCCTTCGAGTTGAGCAGACGAAAGGGCATACCTTTCAGTATCCCTCAGAAAGGAAAATATTAAAATGACAAAATACGTAATAAAACGACTATTGCTTATGCTGTTCGTGCTGTTTTGCATCGTAACGATATGCTTTATGCTTATCAGAATGTTGCCGATGACGATGCCTACGAACGTTGCACAGCAGGAAATAATAAAGGAGCGATGGGAAGCGCTCGGATATAATAAGCCGCTTCTTGTTCAGTACGGAATCTACCTTAGAAATATATTTACGAAATGGGACTTCGGAACGTCTTGGTACGTTCAATACAGAGTTCCTGCTTTCGAGGTAATTTCAAGCAGACTTTTGCCCACAGTTCTTGTAAACTTCTACTCTCTTATCATTTCAACGCCGATAGGCATTATGCTCGGTATTTATGCCGCGATTAAGAAGAACAAGTGGCAGGACCATACTATAAGCACGGTGGTTATGCTGTTCGTATCTATACCAAGCTACGTTTACGCATTCCTTGTTCAGTTCATCTTCTCATATCTGCTTAACTGGTTCCCCCTTACGGTCTATTCGCTTTCGGACGCGGGCGGTTCGTGGTTTACCGGAAAGATGATACTTAGTATGGTGCTTCCCGTAATGGCGCTTTCCTTTGGTGAAATAGCGGGACTCTGCCGTTTCACAAGAGCTGAGCTTACAGAGACACTCACGTCCGACTATATGCTTCTTGCCCGCACGAAGGGCCTTACACGCGCGCAGGCAACGACGCGCCACGCGCTCAAAAACGCGATGGTACCCATTTTGCCATCTATCATAGCAAGCTTTATAGGTATACTTGGCGGTTCTATGATTATTGAGCAGATATTCTCGGTGCCGGGCGTCGGACAGCTTTTTATAAAAGCAATAAATTTGCGTGACTATGACGTATTTATGATAGATACGATATTCTATACTCTTATCAGCCTTACCGCAGGTATAGTTGTCGATATAAGCTACGGCTTTATAGATCCTCGTATCAGAATGGGAGAAAAGTAATATGGCAAATATGAATTACACGAGTATCCCCAAGGAAAAGTTTGAGTTCGCCAACACCGGCGATAGAATCCACGACGCAAAGTTCGAGGATAAGCCCATAGGCTATTTCAAGGATGCATGGCTCAGATTCAAGAAGAATAAAGCTTCCATAGTTGCAGCTTTAATCATTATTCTTATTATTCTGTTCTCTCTTTTCGCACCGCTGCTCAATTCGCGTTACGATGCAAGCTTCCTTGATCCGTATTATACAAAAAAGGTTCCTAAAAGTCCTTGGCTCTCCGAAACCTTTGGAATAGTTAACGGAACTATGTCAAGAGATGCGAGCGCAAGAGGCGTCTTTTGGCTTGCGGCAACAGGCGTTGGCGCCGCTCACACCGAGGACGTTCTCAATAACGGTGAAAAAATCAATATAGCAGAAGGCCTTGAAAATAAGTTTTCTCCTATCCATGGCTATAAGTTCTGGAAGCTGGGCCCCGACGGAAAGGACCGCTTCTCCCTTAAGGTAGACGTATATAACGAGGTAGGCTTCCGCTTTGTTCAGGTCTCTCAGTCAGAGCTTGCAAAAATCGAGGCTTGGCAAGATGAAAACGGCATCCAGGTTATCTACCCCCTTATTGCTGAAAATGAGTACACTTATCATCCCATCAAGGTTGACGATGCTAACTATTGGTACAAGACCAATCAAAGAGGAGACCCCGTTAAGCTCGTTACCGACAATTACGGCGAGGTAAAAGCAAAGACTATAGATCTTTCCGATAATGCCGTTCTTGAAGATAACTATCTTCGCGATGCAAACGGACAGCTCGTTTATTCCGTTCCGATCGGCGGCGGAGACAATGAGACCTCTGCAAGACGTATAAGAGTTCTTTACCATAATTATTACGTTTATAAGAACGGATTTGAGCCCAGTTATATTTTCGGCACGGATTCGCAGGGCTACGACCTTGCGCTCAGAATGGCAGACGGTATCCGTCTTTCACTCTTTATCTCCTTGCTCGTTTCCGCGGTTAACTTTGTTATCGGTGCTATGTGGGGCGCTGTGGCAGGCTATTACGGCGGCGCAGTAGACCTTACGATGGAGCGTATAACAGATATACTTGCGGGTATCCCCAGTATTGTTGTTATGTCGCTTTTCCAGATTCACTTGGCGCAAAAGGTGGGTGTAATACCGTCGCTGCTGTTTGCGTTCGTTCTGACGGGCTGGATAGGAATGTCAAGCCGTGTAAGAACTCAGTTCTACCGCTTTAAGAACCAGGAATACGTTATGGCGGCTCGCACTCTTGGCGCGCGCGATAAAAGAATTATATGGAAGCACATCTTCCCGAACACTCTCGGCACTATCATCACAGGCTCCGTGCTTGCAATCCCGGGCGTTATCTTCACTGAGAGTATGCTTTCCTTCCTCGGTATCGTAAATCTTGGCGGTTCAACCATAACCTCACTCGGAACTCTTCTTTCCGACGCGTCGGACAAATGGACCAATTTCCCGCACCTTATGCTGTTCCCGGCGCTTATCATATCCTTGCTTATGGTAAGCTTCAACCTGTTCGGTAACGGACTTCGTGACGCATTTAACCCGTCACTTCGCGGAGTGGAGGATTAAGATATGGCTAATATACTTGAAGTTAAAAACCTTAGAATATCCTTCCGCACCAATTCCGGTACGGTAAAGGCTGTACGCGATATTTCATTCGCTCTTGAAAAGGGTGAGACTCTTGCGATAGTCGGCGAGTCCGGCTCGGGTAAGTCTGTAACGTCCAAGGCGGTGCTCGGCATTTTGGCGGGCAACTCCATCGTCGAGAGCGGTGAAATCCTCTACGACGGTAAGGACCTTCTCAAAATCTCCGAGGAGGAAATGTGCAAAATCCGCGGAGATAAAATCTCAATGATCTTCCAGGACCCCCTTTCGTCCCTTGACCCAATAGTAAAAATCGGTAAGCAAATAACAGAGGCGATGCTTCTTAAAAACAAGCTTAACCGTAAGATGGGAACGGTCGAGTTCAATCTTCTTCTTCAGGTTCTTAAGGAAAATATGATAGAAGCAGTAGGGGTCGAAAATGAAGAGCGCGTAAATGAAATTTCAGAGCTTGTCGAGACCTTCGACAAGTTCAATATAGCTGCTCTTGAGCTTGAAAACCACTACAACGAGTCTTATACTCACGCAGAGGAAATTATTGCCGAAATAAAGGACAAAATGTTCCGCGCTGAGAAAAAGCAGAGAATAGACGTTAAGGATATGCTTCAGGGCCTTGCCAAAAAGCTTCTGCTCGTTAAGGATATATTCCTTACCGCAGGCCGTGACGGCGAGATTGACAGAATAAGAGAGAGCCTTGCGGCTCTTCGCTCGTCCTACGTTGCCCCGAAGGCAGACGATGCTCGCGGCTTCGTCCTTGACAGTAAGGTTAAAGCAGTGGTAGAGGAGCTTAAGGCACTTATGGAAGAGCTTACGGGCGCAATCCGTCCCAACTTCTTCCGCATAGGCTACTATAAATACAAGAACCCCGATGCAGATCTTACAACGATGGACGTCGGAGAGCTTAACAAGATGGCTCTTGACTACCTCGACCAAAACTTTATGAATCGCTTTATAGAGCTTGAGACTCTCGGAGTTAAGAATTCCTACGAGAAATCCTTCGCTAAAAAACACGAGGTCATCGAGGCTCTTAAGAGCGCGCGCACCTACTTTGCCAATACGGAATTTACAAAATCCGAGGCAATAAAGTATTGCAAGACCCTCTCCTTGCTCGTTGAGGAGTCTATAGATAAGCTTCAGTTCGTTAAGGACAGTGTTGCCGGCTCGTTCTCATCGAGCATGATGGCGCAGATAAATAAGTACTTCTACTACAAGAAGAACAACCCCAAGGAGGAGCGCCGTTACCAAAGACAGTCTGCTAAGCGCGAGGCTCTTATAGCAAAGGGCAAGACCGTTGACTGGAAGGTTGTTCCTAAGGTAGTTTACGACCTTGATATGCTCAGGGATAATATCCTTCTCGTCATAGACAGGCTTGTAGAAAAGTACGAGCATGACGTGGCAGTCGCAGGCGTCGATTATGCACAAAGAGCTGTCGGTCTTATCGACTATTTCAAGGAAAAAGCATCGCAAGTGGTATACCGTGTCACAAAACGTATGGCACGTGAGACGGCTATCAAGCTTATGGAGGAGGTCGGAATTCCCGAGCCGCGTATTCGCTATAACCAATACCCGTTTGAATTTTCGGGCGGTATGAGACAGAGAATAGTTATAGCTATCGCTCTTGCGGCAAACCCCGATATCCTTATTTGCGACGAGCCTACGACCGCTCTTGACGTTACTATTCAGGCACAAATTCTTGAGCTTATCAATAAGCTTAAAAGAGAAAGAAATCTCTCGGTTATCTTCATTACCCACGACCTCGGTGTTGTCGCTAATATGGCAGACAGAATTGCCGTTATGTAC
>JAZRNI010000178.1:0-5121 GCA_045648105.1 Eubacteriales bacterium
TGAGCTCAAGCTCAAAAACACCATTATAACAACGCTGCAGTACGTTAAAAAGACCTACGGCAAGCCGAGAAAAACACAGATTATTGAAAAAGAAGAGGTCAAAGCGCCCGATAAGGATATCTTCTTTGAAAATTATAATTGCCGTCTCGTTCTTACCCGTGGCGGATACTTTAAGAAGCTCTCCGTACAGTCCGTTCGTGCCGCAGATGAGCAAAAGCTCAAGGAAGGTGACTCAATATGCTATTTTGAGGATACCGATAACAAGGGCGACGTTATATTCTTTACCGATAAAGCGCAGATGTACCGCGCGCGTGTTGCCGATTTTGAGCTTTCAAAGGCATCTCAGATGGGTGACTACATCCCAACGGTGCTTTCTATGGATGACGACGAGCACGTTGTGGGATGCAAAATGATTTACGATATAAATCCAAATCACAATATGATTTATATTTTCGAAAACGGTAAGGGCGTTAGAGTTTCAATGAAATCATATGAAACGAAATCGCGCAGAAAAAAGATGTCGGGCGTATGCTCTTCAGACTCTCCGCTGGTAGCGGCAATCCACGAGGGGGACAAGCCCAAGCTCATTTTCCTGCGCTCGGACGCGGATAAGGGTATGCTTATCAAGAGCGACTTGATTCCTATAAAGGCTACTAGAACGGCGGCAGGCGTACAAATAATGCAGTTCCCGCGCAAGAAGGGAACGGTACAGCTTGCAACGGATCAGATAGAGGCGATTGGAGAGGATGTGCAAAAGTGCAGAAAGCTCGTTATCCCCTCTATGGGTGTTTCTCTTTCTCAGCTTAATTTTAAATTCTGAGTGCCAATAGAAAAAGAGCAGATATCAAGATTTTCATCTTGCGTATTTGCTCTTTCTGTTTGTTATAAGGGTTTGGACCGAGTTGCTTTGCAATTCATGCCCAGATTTGCATTTGTCCGGATAAGCGCGATTGTCGCACTTAGCGTGATTTTAAATTTCTTCGTTAAGGACAATACGCTTTTAAATAAAAGTTTCAAATTTGTAGCCAACGCCCCAGACCGTCTTGAGCACCCATTTGTCAGATACTCCTTCAAGCTTCTCGCGCAGTCTCTTTACGTGCACGTCAACGGTTCTTGAGTCGCCAAGATAGTCAAATCCCCATACCTTATCAAGCAGCTGATCGCGCGTAAATACTCTGTTGCAGTTAGACGCAAGGAAATAGATAAGCTCCAGCTCCTTAGGGGGAATATCAATAGCCTTACCGTTGAGCTTAAGCTCGTATTTCTGCAAGCTAATTTCGATATTTTCAAATCTGACAGTCTCGTTATCACTTGCGTTTGCGTGCGTGTTGTATCTTCTTAATACCGCCTTGATTCTTGCCGAAAGCTCCTTTAAATCGAAGGGCTTGACAACAAAATCGTCAGCGCCCAGCTCAAGACCCAAAACCTTATCAAAGGTCTCGCCCTTTGCCGTAATCATTATAACGGGCTTCGAAGAAATTTCTCTAATCTCCCTGCAAACCTGCCACCCGTCCTTTTTGGGCATCATAACGTCGAGCAAAACAAGGTCAGGCTCGTAAATTTTAAAATGATTTACACCCTCAACACCGTTATTTGCTGTCTTTACAACGTATCCCTCGTTCTCAAAATACATTTTGAGCATATCGCATATATTAGCGTCATCATCTACAACCAAAAGCTTTGTATCCATTTTTAACCTCCTAGATTGTTAACTTTGTTAAAAAAATGCTTATCTTAACAATTTAGATTATACACGATGCCCGACAAATTGTCAATAGTAATTTGCGAAAATTTAATATTCGGTAATACAATCCTCGCTTATAATTAACTCCACCGGAGCTTCTGCGCCTTCGCGCAGCACTTTAATCAGCAGGGAATCGCCGACACGCGCTGTAAGCATAAGATCAATAAGATGATGCTGACGGCTGATTTCGACTGTCTTGCCGTTCAGTGTTGCTGAGAGTAAAACGTCATTGGGCATAAGAGCACCGTCTGCTATCGTGCCGCTTGTAACCTCGTATACGCAAATGCTTTCTACAATACTGTATAGACCGGTAGATGCATCGTAGACTGCTTTTGAGCCATTGCTCATTACCGTTATTCCCAAAATGGCTCTATGCACACTCTCCTCATCCGTACCGTTGCAATAGTAAATAATATTGTCCGCGACTCCCGCTACAACGCTCGCAGGAATGGCGTATCCTATATTTTCGACGTTATCTTCTATATTTTTTGCGTTAACAATACCTATAAGCTGCCCTTTATCATCGTAAAGTCCGCCGCCGCTGTTGCCGGGATTTACAGCGGTGTCAATACGCATAACGCGGAAGGTAACTTCGGTTTTTTCGTCCGCTCCCAGCATCTTTATATACTCTGAATCAACGCTTACGATACCAATTGATGCAGAAATACCGTAGCCCTTCGCGTTTCCTATAGCTATTGCGGTATTTCCAACGCGCACAGCATCCGCATCGGCAAGAGAGGCGCACACAGCGTCCGACTGACGCAATAGCTCGCTGTTATCGATTTTCAAAACGGCAATATCGTAATTAATCGAGCCTCCAACGTAGCTGGCTTTTATTGCCTTGTCAGAATTTTCCGAGCCGTAAAGATATACGTCAATATCCGCGCTTATACCGTTTTTCGTATTACTTTTAGAATCGTATACCACGTGATAGTTCGTTATAATAAACGCGTCTCCGCTTGATTTGTCCATCTGATAAATTACGCCGGAGCCTGCGCTTGCATATTGGTTTTCTCCGGTCTGGTAATTAGGATAAGCCGCTGTGAAATTCGAAACAATGCTTACAGCGCTTCTGAGCCCCTTGGCACATGCGGCTCCAATCCCGTAATCGCTCGTGATTACGGTCGCACCGTCCTTACCATCCTCGCCGTCTTTGCCGTTTAATCCATCCTTGCCGTCCTTTCCGTTAAGTCCGTCCTTACCGTCCTCACCGTCTTTTCCATCCTTGCCGTCCTTGCCGTTTTCTCCGTCTTTGCCGTTTTTGCCGTCTTTACCGACTACAACACCGAGATTTTCTTCCGTTCCGTCAGGATAGACGAGTATCAATTCACCCGCATCGTTAATGCTGGCGGAAAACGCGTCGACGTCAGTACCCCCACACGATATTAAAGAAAAAAGAAGCGCGAATATCAGGGCGCACACAAAAAAATACAGAGTTTTCTTCATAAAGCTCTCCTTGTTATAAAGCTATCTAAGTACTGTTACATTATAACATAATTCTTCGCTTATATCAAGCCTATTCTAAATAACTAAAAAATTATTGAAAGGTATTGAAATATATACTTCTTATATGGTATAATAATTTGGATTGAGCTTAAAGTCTTGTTATATAAGGAGATTTCAAAATATGAAGCTTGGTATCGTAGGATTGCCAAACGTTGGCAAAAGCACCTTGTTTAATGCGCTGACTAACGCAGGAGCGGAAAGCGCAAACTATCCCTTCTGCACGATAGACCCGAACGTAGGAATCGTGGCGGTGCCTGATGCGCGCCTTAACAAACTTGCAGAAATGTATAAGCCCGAAAAATTCACCCCGGCTGTAATCGAGTTCGTCGATATCGCAGGACTTGTGCGCGGCGCATCAAAGGGCGAGGGACTCGGCAATAAATTCCTTTCAAATATAAGAGAGGTAGATGCAATCGTACACGTCGTTCGTTGCTTTAAAAATGACGATATAGTTCACGTAGAGGGAAGTATAGATTCCTTACGCGACGTAGAGACTATCGATATTGAGTTAATTCTGTCCGACCTTGAGGTTGTAGAAAGAGCAATCGACAGAACGACAAAGGCGGCAAAAAGCGACAAAAAGCTCCTTACGAAGCTTGCGGTGCTCGAAAAGGTCAAGGCTTGTCTTGAAGAGGGAAAATGCGTGCGCTCGCTAGCTCTTCTTGAGGACGAAATTTCCGAAATTGAGGAATCGCGTCTTTTAACCTTAAAGCCTATAATCTACGTTGCAAACATCTCCGAATCAGAGGTTTCGGGCGGATATCTTAACAATCCCGAGTACGTAAAGCTCAGCGAGCACGCGAAGAGCGAGCATAGCGAGATAATAGCAGTCAGCGCGCAGATAGAGGCAGAGCTTGGTGAGCTTGATGGTGAGGAGAAGGAAATTTTCCTTTCAGAGCTCGGAATTGAGGAAAGCGGACTTGACAAGCTCATAAAATCGGGATATTCATTACTTGGTCTCATCAGCTTTTTGACGGCAGGCCCCAAGGAGGTGCGTGCTTGGACCATCACCAAGGGAACGAAGGCTCCGGGCGCTGCCGGAAAAATACATAGCGATTTCGAGCGCGGATTTATAAGAGCAGAGGTGGTTTCCTTTGATGACCTTGTACGCGAGGGCGATCGAAACAAGGTTAAGGAAAAGGGACTTCTTCGAAGCGAGGGCAAGGAGTACGTTATGAAGGTCGGCGACATCGTCGAGTTCCTCTTCAATGTATAGTACTTTATAAAAAAAGAGCAAAAAACGCAGAGAATCAACTCTTTGGCGCTTTTTGCTCTTTTTTAATCGATTTTGATTCTTTCGGGATAAAAATGTACGTCGCGATATTGGTAAAATTTGTACGTCTCCTCACCCATTTCGAGCGACCTGTTTGCAATTATCAGCTTATCAAGGTTCGGTATCAAATAAGAAAACCTATATGCAGCTTCGTTATATTTACCGATAATTAACGTATCGCTCTCTCCCATAAGCTCCCTTGCAATATCCCTGTACGAGCCCTCAAGTATTGCGGTGTTAAGATAAGTGTAAAAGCTGTTATCGCGGTAAAGCGTAAACATAAGCTCCTTGCTTGAATCGGATCCGTATGAATAATTTTTAGTTAAAACGAATTTGAAATCACCAAGCAGCAGTACATCATCTAAATCATAAAACACAATTTCTGCCCTAAAATTTTCAAGCGAATTGATAGTTTCCACACATTTCTCCGACTCCGTGTCAGACCTTGGTGAGGGCAAAAATACTTTATCCGTTTTTATGTGCCTAAGTAATGAGTTAAGATAAGTCGGCAAATACGGCGAGTATGATACCACGACAAAATTGTCAATAGAGCTTAGCTTATAATCGGATATAAAGTCTGATGTCTCGCAATAAGAGC
>JAZRNI010000179.1:0-2033 GCA_045648105.1 Eubacteriales bacterium
GGTATAGCTCGCGCCGCATTTTGAGCAGTACGCCTGTACGCCCTCATCGCAAAAGCGCAGGTCGTATTCGCCGTTTTTGCACGGGCAGTACACCCGTCCCTCTGCTTCTAAATCCTTAAGAACAAAGCGCAGGGTATCGTATAGCGATGCATCGGGAAGAACGTCCTCCTCGTTTATATCCTGCGGCTGCATATCGCGGTAGCTCTCAAGCTCAAGATTTTTAACGAGCCGTTCAAGCTCAGCGCTTGCGCGCGCTATTTCTGCGTTTACCTTTTCTTCATTTCCGACAAAGGCAATGTCCATATTGGAGTAAGGACAGTTGAGCATAAATATATCCCGCTCGAAAAATATACTCTGCGAGAGAACGTAGTTGTGGTTTTGTCTGCACATTATGCAGGGCACGGAGAGTCTGATTTTGCCGTCGTTGGTTATATTCACGTCAAGTCCCGACTCGCCGCATTGGCATTTCAGTCTTATCATATTTGCGCTGAGCGCGAATTTACCTACGATGCCAAGCACCGCCGAGCCGCACTCAGGGCAAAAGTATGCAATTATGGTTTCTTTAGGCTTTAAAATCATTTGAATTACCTCAGAATTACTCCATTACGGAGCGTGAAATTTCATCTGCGCGTTCCTTCGACAGAAGCAGGGAAAGAAGCTCCCGTGCGAATTTCAAGGATACGCCCATACCCATAGCCGTAGTTATATTGCCGTCCGTTACCACCTTCTCGCCCGTTATAACGGCGCCTTGAAGCTCGCCTTCAAAGCCGGGGTAGCAGCACGCCCTTTTGCCCTCAAGCAGGCCGCGCCTGCCGAGAACGAGAGGAGCAGCGCAAATAGCCGCAAGCCTTTTGCCGTTTTTATTAACGGTCTTTATCGCCTTATCTGCAAAGTCGCTTTTATCGAGGTTGACCGCGCCGGGCATACCGCCCGGCAGAATAAGCATATCAACCGCGTCGAGGTCAACCTCGTGGGGCTCAACGTCGCAAATTACGGGCACTCGGTGCGATGAGGATACGATTTTAGAATCGATACCGCAGGTCTGTACCGTTATTCCGGCGCGCCGAAGCACGTCAACGGGTGTTAATGCTTCAATTTCTTCAAAGCCGTCCGCAAGTAATACGAGTACCATAAGTCTCTCCTGTTATTTTAATTATCAGTCCATCGCGCGTCTTGCGAGCATTTCGTGCCATGCGTCTCTGTCAATCAGAATATCGCGCGGCTTTTGTCCGTTGGGCTCGCTAACTATACCGAAATCCTCCATATAGTCGATAAATTTCGCAGCCTTGCCGTATCCTACGCCGATTCTGCGCTGGATGAGCGAGGTCGAAATTTTACCCGACTTAATAGCAAGGTCAACTGCGTCAAGGAACTGCTGGTCGTTGAGTATGCCTGCATTTTCCTCCTGTCCGTCCTCGTCTCCGTCGTCGTCGCCCGCACCGCCCTTAACGCATTTTTTAGCGGCGTTATTGATTTCGTCAAGCGCCTTCTGGTCGTAAATATTCTGTCCCTTCATCTGGTCCTTTAAGAATCTCATTATCTGAGATACCTCGCCGTTAGAGACGTAAGCACCCTGTACTCTCAAGGGTTTGGGTGAGCCGTTCGGGAAATAGAGCATATCTCCGTTGTTCAGAAGCTTCTCAGCGCCTGCTTGGTCGATGATGGTCTTGGAGTCCTGGAAGGACATAACCTTACAGGATATACGCGAGGGAATATTGGACTTGATTACGCCTGTGATAACGTCAACCGACGGTCTTTGCGTACCCAAAATGAGGTGTATGCCCGCCGCTCTTGCTTTTTGCGCAATAGACATAATAAGTCCCTCTACAGGCTTTCTTGCCTGAAGCATAATGTCATTAAGCTCGTCAATTACGATGATAATTTTAGGCAGAGGCTCACCGAGGGCGGGATTCTCGCGTACGAGCTCGTTGTATTCGTCGAGCTTTTTAACCTCGAGAGCGCCCATAAGGTCGTATCTCTTTTCCATCTGCTCAACCGCCCACATAAGAGCGCCTGCCGCCTGCTTCGGGTCG
>JAZRNI010000180.1:0-4885 GCA_045648105.1 Eubacteriales bacterium
TGCTTTTGCTTGACGAGCCGCTCGGCGCGCTTGACCTTAAGCTGAGAAAGGATATGCAAAACGAGCTTAAGAGCATACAGCAGGACGTTGGCATAACTTTCGTTTACGTAACGCACGACCAGGAGGAGGCTCTATCGATGTCCGACACCATCGTTGTTATGGCGGACGGTGAAATACAGCAGATAGGAACTCCGACGGACATATATAACGAGCCGAAGAACGCATTTGTCGCCGACTTTATCGGCGAGAGTAACATTATCGACGGTGTGATGCTTGCGGATAAGAAGGTGAAGTTTGCCGCTCACATTTTCGACTGTCTTGACGTGGGATTTGAAAAGAACGAGCCTGTTGACGTCGTAGTTCGTCCCGAAGACGTTGACGTAGTTGCGCCCGAGAAGGGCATGATTTAGGCTGTACGATCCGCCGTTACCTTCAAGGGTGTGCATTACGAAATTATCGTAGATATCAAGGGCTTTAAATGGATGATACAGTCTACGGACTACGTCGCCCCCGACGCTACTATCGGTTTATTTATAGAGCCTGATGCAATTCACATTATGAAAAAATCGAAGTACTCGGGCAAATTTGGCGACTACTCATCCTTCTCTGACGAGCTCGAGCAGCTTTCGGACGTTGACACGGCTGACGAATTCTAATTTTTAAAATTTGGTAAAGGAAAACACGAATACGTGTTCGGTATGGAATAAAAATGAAGAAAAAAAAGAGTTTGATGCACTCCATAGCTTGTGCGCCTCACGTCTTTTGGGCAATTTTATTTATAATTCTGCCCCTGTTTATCGTTCTGTATTACGCATTTACTGATGACGCAGGTGCATTTACCTTTGAGAACGTTACCTCGCTTACCGAGTACGTTCAAATATTCGGTTTATCAATTGAGCTATCCGTTATCGCGACGTTTATCTGCTTGATTATCGGGTATCCGCTCGCTTATATTATCGCAAGACTTAAGCCTCAGACGCAAAAGATTTTTATAATGCTGCTGATGCTCCCTATGTGGACAAACCTACTCATACGCACCTATTCCATTATGGCGATACTTGACGACGGCGGTTTTTTAAATTCGCTTTTAGACACGAGCTTTCATATCGTGGGCACAAAGGGTGCGGTAATTTTCGGTATGGTCTATGACTTTTTGCCTTATATGGTCCTACCCATCTACACCTGCATTTCTAAGATAGACAAAAATATGTGGGAGGCTGCCATTGACCTGGGATGCAATCCCATCAGAGCTTTAACGAAGGTAATTATACCGCTTTCGACCTCGGGTATTATTTCCGGTGTAACTATGGTATTCGTCCCATCAATCAGCACATTCTATATTTCTCAGAAGCTTGGCGGCGGTACCTTCGAGCTTATCGGAGATACTATAGAAAGGCAGTTCGTAACGGGCGCTTACAACGTCGGCGCGTCTATTTCTCTGGTTATGATGGTGCTTATCATCATTTCGCTCGGTATTATGAATAAGTTTACCGAGGAAAGCGAAGGAGGTATTATACCGTGAAAAAGTACGCCTCCAGAATATACCTTTGCTTAATTTTCGGAATTTTATATATTCCGATACTCACCCTTATACTCTTTTCATTCAACGCATCTGAGTCTACTGCCGTGTTTACCGGCTTTGACCTTGGATGGTACGTAAAGCTATTTAAGGATGAGCGCGCATTTTTAGCATTAAGAAACACCCTTATTTTGGCTGTAAGCTCTGCCCTGATCTCCACGGTAATCGGTACTGCGGCGGCAGAGGGACTTTACAGAATGCGAAACAAGTGGATAAAAAAGTCTATAACTACCGTAACCAATATACCGATGATGAATCCCGATATCGTAACGGGTGTATCGTTTATGCTTTTCTTTGCGGCGGTCGTTTCAGTCTTTTCAATAGCTGATTACGACTCTATCGGCTTTCTTGCAATGCTTATCGCGCACACGACGTTCTGTCTGCCCTACGTGATTCTTTCGGTATTACCGAGAATTAACGAGCTTGGAAATTCGCTTTCCGAGGCGGCGCTTGACCTTGGATGCACGCCCTTGCAGGCATTTTTCAAGGTAAAGCTTCCAAACATTATGCCGGGCGTTATTTCGGGTATGATAATGGCGTTTACGCTTTCCCTTGACGATTTCGTTATTTCCTATTTCGTCAGCCCCTCGAATTTCGAAACCTTGCCCCTGCTTATTTATTCGATGACGAAAAAGACCGTAAAGCCCGATATGTACGCGCTTTCCACAATTATCATCGTGACAGTATTTACACTTCTTATACTCTCGAATATAAAAAGCTTTAAACGCACGGATGGGCGCAAAAAGAAGAAGGGGGTAAAAAAGATATGAAAAAAATATTGCTCCTTTTAATTTCCCTGATTACTGTATTTCTTATGGCTTCCTGCGGTGAGAGTGACGGGTCGGAGGTAAAGCTCGACCTTCCCACAAAAAACCTCAACGTTTATAACTGGGGTGAATACATCTGCGACGAGGATGATGAGGACTACGGACTTTTTGATACCAACGCGGCGTTTGAAGAATATTTCAACAATAATCTCGCCGAGAGCTACGGCTGTTACATTAAAGTAAATTATACCACCTACGCAACCAACGAGGATATGTATGCAAAGCTTACGAACAGCGCGGTAGCATACGACATCATCGTTCCCTCGGACTATATGATTCAAAAGATGATAAACGAAAATCTGCTTTTGAAGATAGATACCTCAAAGCTTACTAACTACTCTAACGTAAACGAGCAATTCAAGGGACTGTATTATGATGAAACCAACAGCTATTCCGTGCCGTATACCTACGGAATGCTCGGCATTATATACAATTCGGAATTTGTTGACGAATTAGACTGCGAAGGCAAGTCCTGGGATTTATTGTGGAACGAGAAGTACGCGGGTAAAATTCTGCAGTTCAATAACCCACGAGATGCTTTTGGTACTGCGATGTACTGGAAGGGGCTCAACGTCAATTCAAAGAGTACTGCGGATTGGGACGCCGCTCTTGTATATCTGAAAGCGCAAAAGCCGCTGCTGCAAGGATATGTGAACGATGAAATTTTCAACAAAATGCAAGGCGCATCCGCATATATCGCTCCGTATTTTGCAGGTGACTTTTTGACGATGTCATCGGAAAATGAGGATTTGCGTTTTTATTATCCCAAAGAGGGCACGAACTACTTTGTAGACGCAATGTGCATACCTGCCACCTCGAAGAATCCCGATTTGGCGCACGCATATATTGATTATATGCTCTCCGAGGACCCCGCTATCGCAAACGCGCTTTATATCGGCTACGCATCACCGAACGATGCTGTGGTAAACAGCGACTATTACGCAGAGATGCTGTCAGAAAATTACGATACCGATTCGGTTTCCGCCTGGGACGTTTTGTACGCAGAGGACAAGAACTCCGCTAACGAAAGCTATCCGTACAATCCTGCGTACGAAGATTTTTACTCTGATGAAACCGTAAATATCCAAAGCTACGTTACATCGCTTTGGGAAGATCTTAAGACGCAGAATGCGACAGAGCCGTGGATACACGTGACGACGGGAGTGATAATTGCTTCCCTTCTCGCTCTTTGGGCTTATCAAACTTATATAACAAAAAAGCGCTCGCGTGATTACCGTTACCGTGACAGGCTTAAAAAGCAATAATAAATTTTATATAACTTAAGCGGAGCTGCCGTTCCTTTGGCAGCTCCGCTCTTCTTTGATTTTTTGGATTAAGTCTTGAATTCAACTATCGTGACACCGGCATCGCCCTCGCCGTAAGCGCCGTGTCTGTATGATTTTATGCGTTTATCGCTTTTAAAATACTTCCAAAGCGCTGCTCTGAGCGCTCCGGTTCCCTTTCCGTGAATAATCCTAACGCTTCCAATGCCTGCGAGCACCGCGTCGTCAAGATACTTGTCTACGACAAACCACGCATCGTCTCCTATCATTCCACGCACGTCAAGCTCGGGCTTAAAGGAGGTATTGAGCGTCTTTTTAACCTTGCCTTCACTCACCTTAGGGGCTGACCTTGGCACAGGCGCTTTTTGTCCATCTAAAAGAAGACGGATTTTCTCCTCGGGAACCTTGGTTTTAAGTATTCCCGCAGTCACGGCGTACATTCCCTTACTGTCCTTTAGTTGAGTGATTACACCCTCTCTATGGACGGTGGTGAGGAAAACTCTGTCTCCGACCTTTAGCGCGCGCGGAAGCACGTAATCCTCATCAAGCGAAATTTCCTTGACGTGCACTCCATCGAAAAGGCGCTCGCTTTCGGAAAGCCTTTGTCTGATTTCGTTTTGTGCCTTTTGCATCATTTCATATCGCTTCTGCTTATCCTCTTGCTTTCTCGCATCCTCAAGCTGTCTGAATATGAACTCGCTCGACGCGCGTGCGCTGTCAAGCATCTGCCTTGCTTTAAGCGTGTGTTTTTGAATTTCATCCTCGCTTTTAGCAATTCTTTCCTTTAATTCCTTTTCCGCCTTTTCCTTGAACTCGGAAAATTCAAGGCGCAGCCTTTCGGCAATTTCCTTTTCCTTTTCCATCTCAATTCGGCTACTGTCAAGCTTGGAAATTACATCCTCAAAGCGCTTATCCTCTCTTTCGATAAGCTTGCTTGCTCTCTCGATTATTTCGCTTTCCATACCGAGCTTTTCGGAAATGGCAAAGGCATTTGACTTGCCAGGCGTTCCGACTATAAGTCGGTAGGTTGGCTTCAAGGTCTGGATATCAAACTCACAGGATGCGTTCTGGACTCTCTCTGTTTCGAGTGCGTACAGCTTTAGCTCGGCATAGTGAGTTGTAGCGGCCGAAAGCGCACCCCGCTTGGCAGTATATTCCAATATTGCTCTTGCAAGTGCTGCGCCCTCTATGGGGTC
>JAZRNI010000181.1:0-5893 GCA_045648105.1 Eubacteriales bacterium
CTTGAGACCACCAAGGACAAGACCAAAATCCGTTTCCTTATCGCGGCTATCAGAAGCGTAGACGTTAAGGCTGCCGATATCGCTGCTGCGGTAATGGAGGCAGAGGCTGCTCAAAGCGAAGAGCCCAAGGAAGCAAAATAAACGGAATAAAAAAGAAAGACTCCGAATAGGTTTTAATAAACTTACTCGGAGGCTTTTTTTATGAAAAAGACACAAAAAAAATTAAATCCTCTGCTATTTTCCCTTCTGTGCTGTATTCTCTCGCTTCCCATTCTTGCTTTCGCGGGCGCGTTTATAATAATGAGGCTCGAAAACCCAAGCGCGAGTCTCACAATTACCGCGCTTATGCTCTTTCCCGTCTGTGGCTCGCTAAGCGCCGTTTTGACCACTCGCTATAAAGGAGAAAACGCTGTAAAGGAAGGACTGATAGCATCCTTTTCTACCTCAATACTGATAATACTTCTCGGCCTTATATTTTCCCACGGTGCGCTCTCGGCAAGCGTGCTTATAAGCTCGTGTGTTTTTATTCTTTCAAACCTCTGTATATCCTACCTCGCGCGCCCAAAATCACGTAGGCACAAAAGACACCGCGGCTCCAAGCATTCTTAGTCTCTTTTCTATTTTTTCATATCCGCGCTGTATATGCTCACATCCGTCAATTACGCTCTCGCCGTCCGTCGCCAGAGCGCACGCAAGCAGGGCGGCTCCGCCTCTTAGGTCAGGCGCAGATACCGCGGCGGGATGAAGGCGCGACGGATAAATCTCCGCGCGATTTGAGCAAAGCGTATATCCGCCCCCAAAGCGCACGAGCTCCTCAAGATATCCAAACCGTCCGCGCCATACCTCATCCGTAATGCTTCCGCCACCGAATTTCAGCATAAGCGGTGCTATAATCGGCTGCAGGTCGGTCGGAAAAGCAGGATAAGGCCCTGTAACTATGTCCATGCGCCGCTCAAGCGAGCCGTCCGCAATCAGACTGTCCCCCTCAATCGCGAATATTGCCCCGCTATCAATGAGGGGATGAAGAAACGACTCCAAATGCTGAATATTTACACCGCGGATTTTAAAGTGCGAGCCCGTAAGCAGGGCAAGTGAAATAAAGGTCCCCGCCTCTATCATATCGAAAATTACCTCTACGCTCGTACTGACAGGCTCCGTGCCGAAAACCGTAAACGAGCCGTGCCGCGCCTCTATCCGCACGCCCGCGCGAGAGAGAAAGCTTACGAGCGACTTGACGTGAGGCTCTACTGCGGGATTGAATATTCTCGTAACTCCAGCGGCGCGCGATGCCATGAGCAGGGCGTTTACGGTAGCGCCTACGGACTGCTTGTCAAAATAAATATCCGCGCCCACAAGCCGACGCGCACGCAACTCACAGTCCAGAAGCTCAGCTCCCAGTCTCCCGGCTGCGTAAAGATGCATATCAATAGGTCTTTCGGAGAAATTACAGCCCCCGAACGCACATAGCTCCGCCCTTCCGAACCTTGCAAGCAATGCGCCGATAAGATATGTAGACGCTCGTATTTTTTTGCACAAATCCTCCCTCGGCGGTCTGTATTCCAGATGTCGCGCGTCAACCGTAAGCGTGCTCCCCGCTCTTACCACCTGCGCACCCTCGTCTCTTATCAGGCTTATTGCGACGTCAACGTCCGCTATGTCGGGCACGTTGCGAATAGTACATACTCCCTCGACGGTAAGGCTCGCGAATATCAGAGGAAGCGCCGCATTCTTAGAGCCGCACACGTTGATTTCACCGCATAAGGGGCGCCCGCCCCTAACAATAAATTTACCCATAACAATCACCCTTTTTACTGGTATATGATTATTGTATGGGCTTTTTAAAAAAGAGTCACATTCCGTCTCTGTTGGCAATAACGAGCAGGCGAGTAAAATCCGAATACGACGTCCTGTCCCATATCGAAAGATGCACGTCACCGACCCTGCTTGCAAGGCTCAGGGCCGGATATTTTTTTAAAAGTGTGCCATAGAGCGAGGTCTGCGCTCTTGCATATTCCGAGAGCGACGCATATATTTTTTCATACTCCGTTTTTGAAATTTTATATACGTCCGATAAAAGAAATTCAAGCGCGTAAAGCTCGGCGCAAAAGCAAAAATATTCATCCCCCGTATCCTTCAAGGCAAGGTAAGCATACAGATTTGCCTCACCCTCTCTCGCATAGCCAAGCACGTGGGAAATCTCGTGAAATGCTGTAAAATAGTACATATAATCGGGCAGAATATTGTTCACGTTTGCTTCTGATGTGATAAAAGAATAAAATCCAAGTATGCGAAAGCGCATAAGAAGTCCTGATGCGGCAATTTCCTTTGCGCTGATTTTTTCGTGGACTACCGCCTCGCGCTCCCGTATCTCCCCACTAAAGGAATTTACTCTTGAAAGGAGTGTGTGCGCCGTTTCTATAAGCTCGCTGTCGCTTATGCTCTCGCTGCTTGTCAGGTCGGTGTCCGCGTTGTAGGCTACTCCCAAATTTAAGAGATAAAGAGAAAGCACCGTTACAAACAGCGCAAAAATATTGCGGATTTTTCCCCCTCTTACGGTATACAAAACGAGAAGAAAAATAATTAACGGCAGGGCTATACACAAAAATTCGAAAACCGAAAATTTTAAAATTCCCGTAATCGCCGCTATGCACCGTCTTATCGGCGCGCATATATACGTGTTTATAGCTCCCCCAAGCTTCTTATTAAATGACAAAATAAAAAGAAGAGACGCTACGAATGTAAATCGAAACGAAAATTTCGAAAAAGCATTCATACCGTCTCACCTCTTTTTTGTGAGTAGTATGTCTTTTTTATCCGTTTGTTATACGGAAATTTTTTCGTACACCCTTGAGGATACGAAAAGGAGAATACACAAAAGCACGGCGCTTATCAATAGCATCAAAAGCGTGCCTGCCGCTACCGCCAAAAGCGGATTTACAACCGCAAGAGCAATGCTCATAAAGACGAACGCGATATTAAATATCGACTGCGTCATCATCGTTAAGAATACCGGTGCCGACTGCTTAATAACCTCAGCCTCGTTGTCATAGGAAAATTTCGGAAAGGCTACGTTCATAATAAGACCGAAAAATGACGAAGCAGCGTTTGCAAGCAGCGGAACCAGAATGAAAAACGGAAGGTAATAAAGCCTTGCCCCCGACGCGAAGTAGAAGAAGGTCGCCGAGACAATAGTAAACGGAACGCCGAGAATTATCTGCGGTAAGCACTTTGATATAAGCGCTGTTTTTGCGTCAATCGGCAGAGTCTTAAGTATCCACAGATTATCGCCCTCAAGCGAAAGTGCGGACGCGCTCATCATATTCACAGAGGTAAGGAATACCAAAACCGCGATAAAGATGGGCGCGTTCCATTCGGGCAAAAGTCCCATCTGTCCCATCACCGCAAAAATCGCGTCCCTTTTGATAAACGCGGCTACTGACAAAGCAACCGTCAATATAAAGCCTATTGCCGAGTTGAGTATGTAAAGCGAGGATGATTTCAGCTTGAAAAATTCTTTCTTGACAAGCGCAAAAACCGCAGAGCGCTGACGCGCCTTCTTTTCCTTATAAACTGTTTTTTCAGCGCCCCCAATATCGGTGACGAGAGATATGTAGCTTCTTGAAATAAGGCGGTACGCAATAAACGCGCCAAGAGCGCAAACGAGTGCTACCGGTATAAACGCGGGCAAATAAAGCATTGCCGCCGCGCCGAGATAGTAAAGTATTCCGTAATTCTGCCTTATGCTATCTACAGAATTTCCCAAATTTTCGAGGAATGAGTCCATTCCGTTGACAATTCTTGAGTACAAAGCCATATATAGCACGATAAAGGCGAGCGAGAGCGCCACGGAAAAGAACGTCTTGCTTTTTATTTTCCTTGTAAGCAATGAAAGCAGATATCCCACGCCCGATGCAAGACTCGATGCAAAAAGCGGCAGGAGTATTCCCATAATAATCGCGCCGAAAAATCCGAGCGGCTCAAAGCCCGTATATATCGCGTAAACCACCGCCGCGGGAATCATAATCACCGCGCTCTCGATATAGTTGTAAATCATTACCATCGAGAGTCTTGCGCCGACGATAGCCGAGGGCTTAATAGGCATTGACAGCAAAAGCTCGTTATCCTTGCCCTCAAAGATTTCCGCCTTGGTCTCAAACACTCCAAAGAAAAAAACGAAGCTCACCGTGACGAGCGAGAACATCGCAAAATAAAGCCACGAAGCGCCCATCGGTATTAAAACCGAGCCAAGCGAGATAGCCATAAGCGACGAAAAAAGCACAAGAGCAAAGCCTAAATAAAGATAAAGGAAGCTGAACAAAACCGCCCTTCCAATGCTTTTCTTGGCCGTACCGCGCTTGCCGCCCATAAGCATACCGCAAATTATAGACTTAAGACGGATTTTAAGAAGTGATTTAATCATCATTATCCTCCAGCTCGAGGAATACGCTCTCAAGGCTCGCTTCTCCCTTGACCTCATCCATTCGTCCCGTCACGACAAGCCGACCCTCTTTGATAATGGCAACCTTGTCGCAAAGCTTCTCCGCAACGTCAAGTACGTGGGTGGAAAAGAATATCGAGCCTCCGTTTTCACAATGCTCGCGCATCATTTCCTTTAAGGTATGCGAAGCCTTCGGGTCAAGCCCGACGAAGGGCTCATCCATAATAATAAGACGGGGCTCGTGTATCCACGCGGATACTATCGCAAGCTTTTGCTTCATACCGTGAGAGTAGCTCCCTATAACCGACGCAAGGTCCTTTTCTATGTCAAACGCCTTGGTGTATTTCTTTATTAAATCCGCTCTTTTTACAGCGTCAAGCCCGTAAACGTCGGCAACGAAATTCAGATATCCTATTCCCGTAAGGTAGGGATACATTTCGGGATTGTCCGGTATGTAAGCGCAGATTTTCTTACATTCAATAGGATTTTTACGCACCGAAAGACCGTTTATAAGTATCTCACCCTCATCAAAGCCTATGATTCCCATACAAGCCTTAAGCGTGGTGGTTTTTCCCGCGCCGTTGTGTCCGATAAACGCGTATATTTCTCCCGGCGCTATGTGTAAGGACAGTCCGTCAACCGCCTTTTTCTCGCCGTAGCATTTTGTAAAATCACTTATCCTGAGCATATTTACCTCCGAATCTTAAATTCTTACAAAAATTATACCATATGCATCCCCTTGTGTCAATAGTTTCTCCAAAGCACTTGTATTAATTTATTTTATATGGTATAATGTCATAAAAAGAACGTCTATGCAGGTGAAGCTATGAAATATAAAATATTTTCGGGCAAGGAGCCCATATATCTGCAAATATACAGTCAAATCAAAAGGGATATAATCTCACTTGCCTATCCCTACGGTGCGCGTCTGCCGTCAAAAAGAACGCTCTCCGAGGAAACAGGCGCCAGCGTCATCAGCGTAGAGCACGCATACGCCCTGCTCTCTGACGAGGGCTATATCGAGTCGCGCGAGAGAAGCGGATATTTCGTTATCTATAAATCCGTAGATTTCATTTCACGCAGCGAGCCTCGCGAAAGGCTCACAAAAAAAATTCCAAGGACTCCCGACACGCACAAGTATTTCCCCTTCTCCCTTATGGCAAAAACCATGCGTAGGATAATTTTAGACTACGGCGATACCCTGCTCCAAAAGTCGGAAAACAAGGGCTCGCTCATACTGAGGGAAGCCATTTGTGCATACCTTCGGCGCACCGTTGATATAGAAGCTGACGAGAGCCAAGTAGTAATAGGCGCAGGAGCAGAATATCTTTACAGCCTTACCCTGCAGCTACTCGGCAAGGACAGAACTTACGCGCTCGAAAATCCGTCCTACGGCAAAATACAAAAGGTCTACTCCTCGCACGGAGTAAAAACGGAGCTTCTCACCCTCGGTGA
>JAZRNI010000182.1:0-2250 GCA_045648105.1 Eubacteriales bacterium
CTACCTCAAGCTGCATGCCGCGAAGGTATTTTTCCACCTCGCTTTCCGATAGCTCTATTTTCCTGCAAAACAGATTTCCGTAGCAGGAAAAGAACTGATGCGAGGGAAATAAAATTTTTCCGCGTACCTCGCCTAAAAGCACACCTGATGAAAATACCGATTTTTTAGGGAGCGGTACCCCGTGTGAAATTAAAACGAGATTTTGTCCGTATTTTCGAATTTTGCCGACAGGCGCAGCAATAAGATTTTCCTTGAAAAAATCATCTAGTGCCCTTTGCTCGGCTGCGCTTGGGGGCAGGGAAGCGTCCTTGTAAAGTATTTTTTCACAAGAGCCCACCCCGTGTCGCTTTAAAAGGGCAAGGTACTGCCCCTCGCCTCTTGCCTTATGAGGGTAAAAACGGCGCGTTTTGTAAAGCTTTGTTGACATAGCGCCGTCAAATTGCACGCCGTTTGCGCTGGCGGAGCGGAGCTGCTCCTTAACGTCGCATATTTCGAAGTCGGGATGGAGTGAGAGAAACTTATCGACTGTCATCTCGTTTTCCTCGAGCGAATAGGTGCAGGTAGAGTAGAGTAAATATCCGCCGTCCTTTACAAGCGCAGCTGCATTTTCTAGAATTTCCAGCTGTCTTTTAGCCGAGAAAAGCACGTTTTCATAGCTCCACTCGGAAATTGCGTCGTTATTTTTTCTGAACATTCCCTCGCCTGAGCAGGGTGCGTCCGCTATAACCAGGTCAAAAAACGCCTCGTACATATTTTTAAACTCCGCGGTATCGAGCGAGGTAACAACCGCGTTTTTTATTCCCAAGCGTTCAAAATTGCTCACTAAAATTTTAGCCCGCTTCGGTACGTATTCGTTAGAGAGAAGAAATCCCCCCTCGCCAATCATAGCTGCCGCCTGTCCGCTTTTACCTCCGGGCGCTGCACACAAGTCAAGCACGCGCCAGCCCTGCTCAATATCAAGCGCCGATAAGCTCGCCATAGCACCGGGGTCCTGCATATAAAATATGCCTGCATGATGATGCGCGGTGTGACCTATACCGTCCGCGTTTTTGATTATATATCCGTCATTTGCGTAATCTATTTTTTCAAGCTCAAACCGAGAAAGCTCACAAGGACTGTAAGAGGGCATTTTGAGAGTGTTTACGCGCACTCCCTTGACCTCGCGCCCATTCTCAAGCTCAGAAATAAAGCTATCGTATTCATCACCGAGCAGGGATTTCATACGCATTTTAAATTTTTCGGGTAACAATAATTTATTCCCCCCTATCGGTACGCAAGATATTCATTTATCGCTTTTTCTCACAGTAAAGGTATTTTACGGTATTTATTTTACCCCATACCGTCTGTATTGTCAATAGAAAACGCAAAAAAGTCAATACTGTAAAGCTTATGAAGCGAGGCATCAATGAAACCAAGAAGAAGTTTACCCGAGGACAATTCTCCTCCCGTAACAAAGACGCTCCCGAGGCAAACGAAGCCTCGGGAGACGGAATAAGCGTGTTCGCCTACCTAAGCAGAAAGGATAGGAACAAGTTCGAGCGAATACTTGAAAAGAGACTCGCAATATACCCCGACGCATTATCCGTCTACCGAGTAGCGAAAATTATAGGCTACTCGGAGAGGACAATAAGATGGCATATCGCAAAAGGAAGACTGTTTGCCATACTCCAAGAACGCAAGTACCTCGTGTCAAAATACTCGCTCATAAAGTTCCTAGCAAGTGATAAGGGATTTGCAATGCAGCCAAAATCAGAATGGCATGAAAAGGCGATACGGTGGTTTATAAAAGAGATGTATAAAGGATAAAGAAAAGGAGCTCGTGCTAAGAGCTCCTTTGGCTATTGAAAAAATGCGTGATATATGATATAATAAACTCACTGATAAATAAGAATTTGTAGGCAAGTATGTATTATGGAATTTGATGAAAAACTTCAAGAATTAAGAAAACAAAATGGGCTTACACAAGAGGAGCTTTCCGAAAAGCTTTACGTATCCCGAACTGCGATCTCAAAATGAAGTCGGAGGCCAAGCGGTCTTAGGGAAGACAACCTTCCTGGTCAACTCCTTGGCTCATAGAACGACATGGCTACGATCCGACTTGAAAAGATTCAAGAATTAAGAAAACAAAATGGGCTTACGCAAGAGGAGCTTGCCGAGAAGCTTTACGTATCCCGAACTGCTATCAAGTCGGAGGCCAAGCGGTCTTAGGGAAGACAACCTTCCTGGTCAACTCCTTGGCTCATAGAACGA
>JAZRNI010000183.1:0-1747 GCA_045648105.1 Eubacteriales bacterium
TGTGCCTTACCGCTTGGCTATACCCCTTTATTGGCAAGCGATAATTATTTTAACACAGTTTTTCTCTTTTGTCAATCTCTTTTGACAAAAATGTTTTCTGCTTTGCAAGGCATATTTATAAAGCGGACATATCTGAGCTTATCAGCTTGTGTAAATTGTTATAGCAGAGTAAAGCAATCCCTTATTCTCCGTCCCCTCGTCTGCTCTTCGCTTCTTGTGCGTAGGCTTTAAGAAGCGCGGCAAAATCCTCGCTTCCCTCGATTAAAATTTCGCTTTTCGCTCGGTAGCCGACAAGCGAAAGCCTTATCACATATTCGGGTGAAAGCGTGGGACAGTATGAGTAACGGTAAACGTCGCGCTCCGTCTTGTGCGCGCGGCGCGTTTTTTTATCCTCGCGCTCAACCTTGCTTATAGTAGCAATCTCGACACGGCAGAGCGTTACGCTCTTTTGACCCGTCAGCTGCCTTACTATGAAAAGGGGCTCGCCGTCGTCATCTGTGAAAATCTCGTAGACGTACCTTGCCGAGATGTATTTGGTGTATAAAAGGAGCGCCAGAGTGAGGGTAACGAGTGAAAACGCCGCAACTACTCCGCGGTATTTATCAATCATCATAGACAGGGCAAAAATCAGCGCGCTTAAGCCGAAGCATATAGCCATAAGCTGCTTTGCGAGCGCATTTTGCGGCTTTACAGAGACGGAAAACTCGTTTATCATCAAGGTCTCTCCTCTTCTTTTAAAACGTATTCGTCAAACACGTTATAGCCCTCGTGATTTTCATACACCGGTATCATTGCAAAGGGCTCGTCTGAGTGCGCCTCGTTTACAAATACCTCAAGTCTTATCCATTTAACGCTGTCCTTATCGAAATTCACGCCTGAAAATACGAGCTTAATATAGTTATACATATATTTTTCCTCGTAATGCCTGTAGGTCGGCGCTTCGTAGCAGCTGCCGTTGTTATCAACGAGTCTGAAGGAAAGCAGTCCCTCGTCGTTTGGCATAAGACCGCTAAGAGAGTATTTCTCCTCTGCGTTTTGAATCATCGAATCATTGTAACGCACGGAAAGCTGCAGCTCGCTTACACCCTCTATTATTATAAGGTTGTCGCACATAAAGTTCGCAAACTGCGCGTTGTCGTATGGGGTGCGGAGCTCTTGCGTTTTCGCGCTTATCTCTCCGCCGTTTTCATTATAATATTCTGTAAGCTCATCGGTAAAATAGATATTGGTCATACTTTCGGGGTAGCTTTTGAAAATTACCATTCTGAATACCAGAATACCTACGATGCCGATGCACAAGGCAAATACGCAGATTTTGAGAAAGGTCGCAAACCAACCGCTCTTTTTTACCTCGTCGTATTCCTTTTCGTCGTAGTCGCCGTATCTTTCATAATCACTCATATTAAGGTTTAGACTCCCAAAAAAATATTCTTGAATAATTTTAACAAAAATACGCGCGCTTGTCAAGCGAAACAGAATTATATTTACTCTTTGGACACGAATTATATTGACAAACACCGTATTAAATGCTAAAATGGATAAGCAAGAGCAAAATATGAAAATCTGCCCGTAGCGTAGCTGGATAACGCACAAGACTCCGACTCTTGAGACCGTAGGTTCGAATCCTATCGGGCAGGCCAAATAAAATGCGGGGGACTCGTTCCCTCGCATTTTATTTCTGCGATAGGATTCGAAGCCGGAACGGGAGTGAATGACAGTCCGGTGGACTGTCAGAGCCGTGAAGGAG
>JAZRNI010000184.1:0-4768 GCA_045648105.1 Eubacteriales bacterium
AAGAACGATGCGCGTTGCCTGCGACAGCACGGTAACTACGGCGTTTTTTGACACTCTGCGTACACCCACGAAATAGCCCGAAACGGTACTGCTCAAAGCGAGCGGAATGAGCGAAAGCGAAAGAACGCGCAAGCTAGGCGCTGCGCGCGTGTCGCCCAAAAGACTCCCTGCAAAGTAGTCCGAAAAGAAGAACAGCACGGCCGTTGCCGCAGCTGAAAAAATAAGCGAATACAGCACTGCCGAGCGGAAAATGCGCGAGAGCGAGTTCTCACGGCCCTCACCTATCGCCTCGGACGTGAGCTTCGTCACGGTAAGGCTGATGCCCGAGGTCGCAAAGGTAACGGCAAACGAATAAACGGTCGTAATCAGCCCGAAAAGCCCCATTCCCTCTGCGCCTATCGCGCGCGAAATAAAAGAATTGAAGAAAAGCGCCACACCGCGCGTAAAAATGCCCACAAGGGCAAGCATAATTCCGTTTACAATAAAGCGCCGTTTTCTCTCGCTCATAAGCCACACACCTATATAATATTTTATTAGATGTATATGCAAAGAAGTGTGTTTTATATGCTCCTTCGGCGGAATTTGGGTACGCAAAAGGTACGGCTGAAAAATGATTAAGAGATTCAGAGCAGAAATTCGCCTATAATACAAAATGGGAACGGTAAGTTCCACCGTTCCCTTGCATTTTATTTGCTTTTTGTCAGACGTATTAGCCAAAGGCGACGGAGATTTGGCGGGATAAATCGGTGCTTTGTAAGCGAAGCTGTATACGAATACTGCGAGATTACAATCGCCGATTTTCACCCAAATATCCTAGCCTTGGACCATTTTCTGGATTTCTGCTGCGAAATCCTCTTCCCTCTTCTCAAGTCCCTCGCCCTTATCGTAGCGAACGAAGCCTGTAACCTTAATCTCTGCGTTAAGAGCCTTAGCTACGCTCTCAACGTACTTAGCAACGGTCATAGAGTCGTCCTTAACGTAGAGCTGGTGAAGAAGGCAGTTGTTCTCGTAGTACTTGCCAAGCTTACCCTCAACGATTTTCTCAAGAACCTGTGCGGGCTTGTTAGCCATCTTGGGGTCCTGCTGCATCTGAGCTACGAGGATGTTCTTCTCCTCTGCGAGAACGTCTGCGGGAACTGACGCGCTGTCAAGATAAAGAACAGGCATAGCAGCGGTCTGGAGCGCTACGTTCTTTGCACACTCCTTGAACTCGGGTGCGTCCTTTGCGTTAGTATCAAAGGAAACGATAACGCCTGTAGCGCCAAGTCCGTGAATGTAGGTAGCAACTGCGCCGTCAACTACTACGAAGCGGCGGATAGAAAGCTTCTCACCGATTGTGTAGGTCTTATCTGCAAGTGCATCTGCAACTGTGCCGCCCGATACGAAATTGCTTGCAAGAAGCTCGTCAACGTTTGCGGGCTTGTTTGCGATAATAGTCTTAAGCACGTCCTTTACGAACTCTTGGAAAATTGCGTTCTTCGCAACGAAGTCCGTCTCGGAGTTAACCTCTACCATAGCGGTAGTATCACCGATAGTGAGAACGTCAACGAGACCCTCTGCTGCAATTCTCGATGCCTTCTTAGCCGTTGCAGCCATGCCCTTTTCGCGAAGAATTTTAACTGCTGCCTCGAAGTCGCCGTTAGCGTCCTTGAGAGCGTTCTTGCAGTCCATCATACCGCAGCCTGTCTGCTTTCTGAGCTCGGCTACGTCTTTTGCTGAAAATTCTGCCATTTTATTTTCTCCTATTCGTTTTGTATTAAAGCCTTAAGCCTCTTCGCTGACAGTCTCAGCACTCTCGGTGCCCTCTGCCTCGCTTGCCGTCTCAGCGCTAACCTCTTCGGTTACGCCGCCGTGGGCCGCGATAATTGCGTTACCAAGCGCGCCTGCGATAAGCTTAATTGCGCGGATTGCGTCATCGTTACCGGGGATGAGATAATCTGCATCGTCGGGGTCGCAGTTAGTGTCTACGATTGCAACTACGGGAATACCGAGTCTCTTTGCCTCAAGAACGGCAATCCTCTCCTTGCGGGTGTCAACTACGAAAAGCGCTGACGGGAGAGTCTCCATATTCTTGATACCGCCGTAGGACTTCTCAAGGTCGCCCATCTCTTTAACGAGCTTTGCTACCTCTTTCTTGGGGAGAAGGTCGAACGTGCCGTCAAGCTGCATCTTTTCAAGGTCCTTAAGTCTCTTGATGGACTTGCGGATGGTCTTGAAGTTAGTGAGCATACCGCCGGGCCAACGTACGTTTACGTAGTACTGACCGCATCTCTGAGCTTCTTCCTTAATGGTGTCGGCAGCCTGCTTCTTCGTACCTACGAAAAGAACGGTACCGCCCTCGCTTGCAAGGTTAGCAACGTAGTCGTAGCACTCCTCGAACTTTCTGAGGGTCTTCTGAAGGTCAACGATATGAATACCGTTTCTCTGGGTGAAGATGTACTCTGCCATCTTGGGATTCCACTTCTTGGTCGGGTGACCGAAGTGCACGCCTGCTTCAAGCAACTGCTTGATTGAAATGTCGAACATTTTATGTTCCTCCTTGGTTTTTCCACCATAGCGGCATTAAAATACGACTTTCCTCGTAAGGAAAGCACCTGCATCCTACAACCCGCTATGTGCGTTATAGTATTTGCTGTGATTTTGCACAGCCTATATATAATAACACACATTTTATTTTAACGCAAGGACTTATTATAATTTTTCCCAATATTTACAAATTGTTCACATTTATTATAATACAGACGGCAAGGAAACGAGGATTTTGCGAGTGGCAAGGCTTACTTCGGCGCGGGCGGAATCGGGAAGCGGGCTTTTACCGCGGCCGAGCTCTACAGTAAACGAGGGGATACCCAAAGCGTTACCCGTATAGTCGCAAAATCCGCCGTAGGAGTTGTGGCCGTCTCTTTCGGCGACTGTGTAGCCAACGCTGTGCGCGAGTCTTTGTGCGCTTTTTGCGATGCGGGGCGCTTCGGGCGCGTAGAATATTTCCCTGCCCTGCGTATGGAGCGAGACCACCGCTATCGGCATAAGCGTACGGACGAGCGAAGCAAGCGAGCGCGTTTCGGGCTCGCTCTCGGGATATTCTCCGCTGTAGCGCGTTCTGCCCGCGGCGATGCCTTCTCTTTCCTCTATTTTCTTATATTCGGCAAAGCCCCAGTCGTAGTTATGATTCAAATCCACACCGCGTCCGTTTGCCTGCCACTCGGAAAAATCGTCTGAGCCGTTCTGGCGCTTCTGGCGCTCGTAAAGCACGTTTTCATCAGCCGTTCCGTTTACGAGCTCGATACCGTCGGCATTAAGCGCAGGGATGAGGTAATACGAGTAGCTGTCGAGCAGAAAATCGAGGGAAATATTGCAAAAGGTACGGGGGCGTGTCGTTTTTTCGAGTAAAAAGTCTATAAAATCGTAGATGGCAAGCGAGCTTATGTATTCAAGCGCGTGGTGCGCTCCAACGGCTAAAATCGCGCGTCTGCCCTTGCCGATTTTATAGCAGTCGATATCGCGCGACAGTATGCTTTTTCCGATACGGAAAGCCTCAAGCTCCTTATATTTTTCCAAAAGCTCGCGGCGCTTTTTAAGTCTGTATTCCTCGTTTGGCACGGTGTGCATACGTTCCTCCGTTAATTTTTTTCGTTTTGTGTAAAAAAAGATTGATTTATTCACTTACGTATGGTAAAATATATTTCACGAAGCTCCAAAATTCCCGATTTTTGTTAAGAGGAAAAATGAATACGAAAAACATCACCCTAAAGGCGCTTTTACCTGCGCTCGGACTGTACTTTATTACGTTTTTAATATTTTATCTTGGCGTATACGTGGGCGCCATGCCGACTGCCGTTACGTACGTTTCGCTATTCGTGCGTGATTTTGCCCTTTTCGTTATCCCGCTTTTATTATCCTTAGCGCTTGCTGCGGTGTACGTTGGGGGAAAAATCAAAAGAACGCTTATTTACGCTCTTTATCTTTCGCTTGCCCGTCTTGCGTACGCGCTTCCCTCTTACTACGTGACGTATAGCCTTGACGGTGCCCCACTGCCACAAGCTGCGTTGCTTCTTTTAATCCAAGCCGTTCTTTCGCTCCTTATATCCTATGCGGTTTTACTGCTTTTGCTATTCACTCTCGTTTTCGCATACGGAAAGTTAACTAAAAACAGCGGCAGTCCTTGCGCAGCTTTAGACAAAAAATGCGACACGGGCAGCTACTTTGACCTGCACGAGCCCTTAAATTTGGCTTACTTTGCCACAGCAGGCGTAATGTTTGTGTTTTATCTCATACGCGAGATGCTTGACACCGTACCTTACCTTATAAATTATGCAGGCAGCTACCGTTTAGGCGAAATTATCTACATCTCCGTACGCTACGTATTTATACTCGCAAGCTTTATATTCTCATACTGGCTCTTGTCCTTATACAGAGATAAGGTGATTTGCAAAATCAGCAAAGCCATATGAGGCGCCGTATATCATCAAGGCGAAAGCCTTGTATATTATCAAATGCTTTTCGACCGCAGGAGAAAAGCTACATCAGCACCTTTTCACTGTTCACTTTTACCTATTACCTAATCGACAAGTTTCGAGAGAAAAGTGAAAAGTGAAGAGTTAAGAGTGAAGAAGTAAAAATCGACAAGCTTCGACAGAAGCTTGTCGATTTTTGGCCTGCCCGAAGCGGATTCGGTCTCGCCTGCGGGCTCGGTCTCCTTCACGGCTCTGACAGTCCACCGGACTGTCATTCACTCCCGTTCCGGCTTCGAATCCTATCGCAGAAATAA
>JAZRNI010000185.1:0-5052 GCA_045648105.1 Eubacteriales bacterium
GCCGCGTATCTTATGGAAAGCTCCTTTTCCTGCGGTTCCTTGAATTTCGAATAGCAGTAGATATTTCTCGAGCTAATGCAGTCAAGCTTGATGTTTGCCCGCGCGAGGTAGTCGATTACGCTCTCCACGCTGTCAAAATCCGACATATCGTCAAATTCGAGCTCTAAATCCTCAACGGCAATTTTCTTTGACTGCGAGTATGCGAAAATAAGAGCGGGATTGATGTGTATTTTTGCAGAATCGTTGAAAACTATCTCGGCAGTATTTTCGTCGGGCATCTCAATTCTTACGGGGAAGAGAAGCAGGGGCGCCTTGATGGGCGTTTTCTGAAAGCCCTGCGAAATCATACCGAAAACGAACGGATATCCCACGTAAAGCTCGTAGCGGCCTGTTTCGCGCTCGATTTCCTCAACCTCGCGCTTGAGCTCCTTGAGTCTTGTGAGCTCAGCTTCAAACGCCTTTAAAGCAGATTCTTTTTTGTACTTTTCTTCAAGTCTTGCAAGCTTTTCCGATTCCTCGGCGGAGACGGGGCCGTCATCACCGGATTTTTTGAAAAGCTTTGCCTGTATATCAAGGTTTTGCAGAATTTCGTTTTTTTCTCTGTTTGAAATTAAAGTGAACGAGGGCTTGCTTTTATGCCAAAGGAACTCTATAAACTCGGATAGCTTTTTGTCGCGTCCTTCAATCAAGCGTCCGACGTCGTAGCTTGATTTTCGCGCCACGCTCTTGAGATAAAGGCATTTGTTGTTTCCGCCGATTTCGATTAAGCGGTTTTTGTAATATCTGTATACGCCCTTTCCCATATGGCAAAGCTCCTTTCACAGTTTTTGACAAAAAATACGTAAAATATTTCCGGATATAAATTTTACATCCAAATATTAGTGTATCATAACAAAAGCGAAAAATCAACCGCTGATGGCAATTTTTTTGCTGGATTTGCACTTTTTTTCAGCCGTGAGCATACCCCCGTGTCATTTTTCAGGCTGTTTTCTGCACTTTTCGCTCCGGACTCTGGCCAGAGCTTTTTTTGAGAAAAAGTCTCTTGTACAAATATTACAAAATTAGCAGCGAAAAATTGTCACATTGACGAGTTGATTTTTTTTCAAATAATGTTATAATATATTTAATAGTAAGATATTCTTGCGAATGTTGCAATAAGGAGAAAAATTTATGAAACTTGCAAAGAAAATTGCGGTGGTTTTGTTGGCTTTGGCACTTCTCGTGTCGTCCTCGGTGCTTTTTGCTTCGGCTGAATTTACAGAGGATAATATTGAGGACGTGCTTGAGTACTATTGTACGAGTACCTTTGTGCTTGAGGATTTAAACACCGCTGATGCACAGGGAGTTGTTGAGGCTCTTGAGTTTTCGCAGCACAGCGTAGTTGCCGATCCCGACAACGGCGAGAATTTCCTTTGGTACATAGTGCCCCAGGATATGCGACATGCCAATCTCGTAATGCCGTTTGCCGAGACCCCCGTCGATACGCTCGTTCTTTCAACTAAGGTGATGCTTGGCGCGCCAGACGATGACGGCGACGCGCAGACGGTTGAAAAAGCGCCTAAGCTTAATTTCACCGTAAGAACGCACGAGGAAAGCGGTCTTTATCAGACGTCAGCCGTTCTGACCATCGATTGCCAGGCAGGCGAGATAAGATATTTCTCCTATGACAGCGAGACGGGAAAAATTGACAAGGCTAATGTTCTTGAGCTTGAGCCTGTGTATAACAGCTGGTACGAGCTTGACTTCGTGTTTGATTTTTCAAAGTCCGTTTACAGCTTCGCGCTTAAAAACGGTGATGATACCGTAGAAATCTCAAACATACCCGTCGGCTCCTTTGCGTATGCATCCGAGGTTCGTATGTTCCTTGAAGAGAGCAGACTTGCCAAGATGTGGATTGACGGAATTAAGCTTTACGAGGGCTCTTTCATTCGCGATACCGATGAGTCCGGTAAAAACGCAAAGGCTATTGAGTATTTGAAGGAATTGAACGAGTTTTCAAAGGGAAATCTTGATATTGCAACCAAGCTGAGAATAGCAGAGGTTTACAAGATTCTTCTCATAGAAAAGGGATTTACGCCAAACGAGGGCATAGATGATTACGACGTCGTTCTGGCTCTCATTGAGGAAGATAAGGCTTACATAAACCGCGCATATATGGACGCGATTCTTGCTTACGTAGGCGCAATTGACGCCACCAAGACGTACGCTGAGAGAGTGGAATACCTCGTGACGGTAGATTCCTACAATTCGCTTTTGCCCACTGACGAGGCTGAGTTCCTTCTGCTTGACGGTATGGATGCCGATTCTTACGCGCTTGTCAATGCCGCAAGATTGGCTCTTGAGACGGAGCGGGCAAACCTTCTTAATATTGAGACGGGCAGTAAGGCTTATATTGCAAAAGCAGGCGAGTACAATGCGAGCAATAAGGATTATACCTATATGACGGGATTTCTCAGAGACCTTTTGGCTATTGAGCACGTCGATATATCCTATCCCGGTGTTGCCGATGTAAAAGCCGGCACGCACACGGCTCTTGATAATAAGATTAAGCTTATTGACAGCGTCGTCAACTCCTTTGTCACAAGGGTTGACAGAATGCAACAGATTGTAGCCGCAGTTCCTGAAAACGAAGTATGCGGTGACTCCTTTGAGGAGCTTTATTACAAGCTTTATAACGACTATAAGGATGGAGATAACGTTGTCAAGGGCGCTAAGAGCCTATACAACGGCGGCGTTATTTACTCAGGACTTGATAATTCTACCTACCCCGGTCTCAGTGAGAAAATTGGGCTGTACCTTGCACAGTTTGATTATATCAACGCAAGGGTTGCGTCTACCGAGAGATTCCTTTCCGCAATCAGACTTGCCAAGAGCGCAACCCAGTACAATATCATCTTAGAAAAGGTAGAGGAAGCTGCTAAGTACATCGACGATGACCTTAGCGAGTATACCGTAGAGGAAAAGTACGAGGGAGTAGCGCAGGCAAAAGAGGATTATCTTGACCTCGTTCAGCTCCTTAAGGACCTTGAGAATAACTCCAAGAAATACGTTGCAGAGGTAGAAAAGGTTAAGGCTGCAATGGATAAGGGATACAACGCATTGAAGGCGGCTGTATCTGCGGCTCTTGCAGTCAAGGATAAGGGCGACTATACCGGTATGGAAGGTATAAAGGAAGCCAATATCGCGCTCTCCAACGCGCAGGCCGTTATCGAGTGCTACGAGGGCTACAGCAAGATACTTATTGATTCCGTAGCTGCTCTTCAAGCACAAGGACTTTCAATCAGCGAGCGCCGTGCGCTTATCGTTGCCGCAAACGATGCAAAGGCAGAGAGCACGGATGAAATTACAGGCGTAACGGATGCTAAGACTAAGCTTGACAGCGCTATTACGAAGTACAATTCCGATATCGCCGCTGCAAATGCAGCATACGGGGACGCAATGGTGAAGGGAACTGCTATCTCATCTGCCGTCGTACCTGTAAGCGCTGCACAGAAGTCCTATCAGGTAATAGCTGCTATATTCAAAAAAGAAAACTAAAATTACCTTCCGAGAAGGAAAATGAATAAAATAACGGTAGAGGCGCTTACTAAAGTCTCTACCGTTATTTTAATTTATTAAGGTTGAAATTTACGATTCCGCTTCAAGCTCTCCTGCGCCCGGGTATCTTCCGCAGAGCTTGAAGCCGTCTATGTTACCCTTGCATATAGCGTTGAAAATTCTGTGCTTTATGCCTTTATTGCTTTTTTCAAGGGAGCTTAAGAGCTTTTTCATATTTTCGCGCTCAGTCGCGTGGTCCTCAGGACAGGTGCTTACGACGATTGGCAGCTCCTGCCGTCTTGCAAAATACTGTACGTCCTTTTCCTGCGCGTAGATTAGCGGTCTTATGAGCGTGATTTTTCTGTTGGAAAGATAGCTCACCGGCGAAAAACAGCCGAGCCGTCCTTCAAAAAACATATTGAGCATAAAGGTCTCAACGACGTCGTCGTAGTGATGCCCAAGCGCAACCTTGTTGCATGCTGCCGCCTGTGCCTCTGCGTGAAGCGCGCCGCGCCTCATTTTTGCGCATAGGGAGCAGGGGCTTTTTTCTTTTCTTGTATCAAAGATGATTTTTTTGATATCGGTTTTCGTTATTCTGTATTCGACGTTAAGCTCCTTGCAGTACTCGGCTACCCCGGCAAAGTCCATTCCCTCAAAGCCGATATCGACGGTGATGGCTACTACCTCGTATTTTTTAGGGTAAAAGCGTCGCATCTCAGAGAGCGCCTTGAGCAGAGCAAGTGAATCCTTACCGCCCGATACGCCTACCGCTATTCGGTCGCCGTCGTCTATCATATTGTAATCGTCTACTGCCCGTCTTGTAAAGCTTAAGAGCCGTTTTAATTCGTTCATAATCAACCCCTCGAGTATTTGCGTATAATAGTAAAAAAACAAAGGAAAGTGTATTTATGAGTATTAAGATTTATATTGACCAAGGACATAACCCCAGAGACTTTAATACCGGCGCTATCGGAAACGGCTATTTTGAGCAGGACATAACCTACGACATCGGGCGTAGACTCTTTAATCTGCTTTCGGCAAATTCTGAGTTTACCCCAAGGCTCTCTCGCCCCGAGCCTGATACGGTGCTGGGCTTCAGCAACTCGTCAAGCCTTGTAGCAAGGGTGCGCGATGCCAACGAATGGGGGGCGGACGTTTTTATATCCTTACACACAAACGCATCGGAAAACAGTGATGCCTCGGGCGCTGAGGTTTTGATTTATTCGCTCGATTTACCGATACCGCGTGAGCTTGGTACGGATGTTTTGGAAGAGCTTACTCTGATTACGGGACTACGCAACAGGGGACTTAAGGAGCGCCCCGGTCTTTACGTTTTGCGGCGTACAGCAATGCCCGCATTGCTTGTTGAGATGGGCTTTATTACTAACGCGAGCGACGCAAATCTTATGGTAAATTCACCCGAGCTCTTTGCGCGCGGTATTTATAGAGGAATATTAAAATATTATAATCTTACCTGAGATGCAGCTCGTAAAGGCTTATGTATTCCTCGCCAAG
>JAZRNI010000186.1:0-3978 GCA_045648105.1 Eubacteriales bacterium
CTTTCGTTTTCAACCGCGTTAAGCTCATCGCCTGCCTGGGGAACGTCGTCAAGACCTATAATTTCAACGGGAACTGACGGGCCCGCGCTCTTTATGGTCTTGCCTTTATCGTCTACCATAAGACGTACTCTTCCGACCGCGTTTCCGACTATGACGTAATCGCCCTGATGGAGCGTACCGTTCTGAACGAGAATGGTAGCAACGGGGCCCTTACCCTTATCAAGCTTAGACTCAATAACAAGTCCCCTTGCGCGTCTTTTAGAGTTTGCCTTAAGCTCCTTAACCTCTGCAACAAGCAAGATACTCTCGAGCAGGTCGTCTATACCCATACCCGTATGAGCCGAAACGGGAACGCAGATAACGTCACCGCCCCAAGCCTCGGGTACCAGCTCGTGGTTTGTCAGCTGGTTGAGAATGTTGTCGGGATTAGCCGTGGGCTTATCCATCTTGTTAATTGCTACTATAATATCTATGTCCGCTGCCTTTGCGTGGTTTATTGCCTCGACGGTCTGGGGCATTACGCCGTCGTCTGCAGCAACGACGAGAAGCGCGATATCCGTTGATTTAGCGCCGCGCATACGCATAGCAGTAAAGGCCTCGTGACCGGGAGTATCAAGGAAGGTAATATCCTTGCCGTTTGCCTTTACACGGTAAGCGCCTATTGCCTGCGTGATACCGCCCGCCTCACCGCTCGTTACGTTCGTATGCTTGATTGCGTCGAGAATTGAGGTCTTACCGTGGTCGACGTGTCCCATAACGCATACGACGGGCGGTCTTTCCTCAAGATCCTCCTCGTTATCCTCAGCCTCTGTAAAGAGCTTTTCTTCAATGGTAACGACAATCTCGCGGCTTACCTTAGCGCCAAATTCGTCAGCTACAAGCTCTGCGGTTGCGTAATCTATAACGTCGTTAAGGCCCTTCATCTCGCCCATAAGCATCAGCTTTTTGATAACCTCTGCGCTGGTCTTCTTGAGTCTTACAGCAAGCTCGCTTACGGTGATTTCATCGGGTACGGTGATTTCGAGCTGCTTATTCCGCGCGCGCTCTGCCTCCATACGCTTAATCTTTTCCTGAGCCGCTCTTTCCTTATCCTTTGCGCTCTTAACGTTCTGTCCTCTGTTATCCTGCTTTTTAAGCTTTTGCTTTTGCGCCTTGGTGTCCGTGCCGTTAGCTATCTGATAATAACGGTCGTTATAGCGGTCGTCATATTTTGAAAGATTGACGTCCGACTGACGCATATCTACAACACGGGTCTTGGGCTTAGCCGTGCCCGACTCACCGTTAAGATTTACACCGCCCTTGACGTTTGACATATCAACAGTCTTGGTAATGGTCTTAAACTGCTGCTTCTGAGCCTTCTTTTCCTCTTTTTTCGGTGCGGGCTGTGAAACGGGCTGTTGTTTTGCATTCTGCGCCTTCTGCTGCTTTTGCTCAAGTGCTGCCTGTGCCGGACGAAGCGGGCTCTGCGGAGCACTCGGCTTTGCCACGGGAGCGGTATTAGCAACGGGTCTCTGTGCATCTCTGTTCAGCGGACGGCCGCCGTTAACTGCGTTTCTGTTCATATTATCGTGCTTTTTAGCAAAGGGGTTTTCCTGTGGCTGCTCGTTATATCTGTTATAACGGGGTCTGTCCGTCGGCTGATACGTTCTCGAATCCCTCTCGCGAAGGGGTTTTTGCTCGCCTTGTACTCTTCTTTGCTCCGTGTTACCCCTCATTTCGGGTCGGGTCGGCTGCTTTGTACCCTCGGGAGCAGGCTTTAAAGTCTCCTTCGGCTTTTCCGCCTCAATAGCGCTCTCCTGCGGCTTCTTTTCAGCCTCGGGCTTTACCTCGGGCTTCGGTGCGGTCGCTTTTTTCTTCGACTTAATTTTGACCGTGCCGTTGAGATAGCTATCCATGCTTTTAATCTGGTTTTTCGTTGTGATATAGTCAAGGAAAATTTCAAATTCGTCCTCGCTTACGGTAGCGCCGGACTTTTTTTCGATACCTATCTCGCGGAAAACGTCCGTTACGTCCTTGGACTTGACGCTGAAATCACTTGCCAGCTGTGTTATTTTCATTTGAGCCATTTAACTCACCTGTTCTCGCCTATCAGGCAAAAACATCCTTTCAATTCATATTTGCATAACGGTTGGAATTATGAATTTTCATCAAGAGTCTTAAGAATTTCATTCTTAAAGCCATCATCCTTTATCGCTATGCATACCGTGGTACTAATCTTACCCAGCTTTTGTGACAGCGTATCGCTGTCAATGCAGGGCTCTATGCATTTAACCTTATAAAACTCGCATTTTGTACGCACCTTTTTTTGTGTCAGGCTCGATGCATCGCTTGTCAAAATCACAAGCTTTACACCGCCTTTTTTAAGTAACTGGCACACGACGTCTGTACCCGTGTCAATTTTGCCTGCTCTCATCGCAAAGCCTAACATTCCGAAAAAGCGTGTCTCGTTATTTATTTTCATATCTACGAAAGCTCCTCGAGGAGTTTAGCGTATATTTCCTTTGGGATGCTTTGACCGAGTGTTGAGTCAAGGCGTCTTTGCTTTTCCGCTTTCTTAAGACAAGCAGGGCTTTTACAAATATATGCGCCCCGTCCGTTCATCTTTCCCGTAAGGTCGAGCTTGATTTCTCCCTCCGGAGTTCTTATGACTCTGACGAGCTGTCCTTTCTCAAACCTCTCGTTGCATCCTATACATTTTCTTATTGGAATTTTACGGTCTGTAGCTTTCATTTTTTATGCCTTAATGTCTATCTTGCAGCCTGTGAGACGGGCAACAAGCTTAGCATTCTGTCCCTCTTTACCTATTGCTAAGGATAACTGCTCAGGGGCAACGGTTACGCGGCAGGAGCGCTCGCCGTCCATCTCTACCGAGAGGACGTTTGCGGGTGAGAGAGCCGCGGCTACGTATTCGGCAAGATTGTCGCTATATTTTATGATATCGATTTTCTCATTAGCTATCTCGCTGAGAATTGCGTTAATTCTCATGCCGTTTTTACCTATGCAGGAGCCTATTGCGTCTACGTTCTCATCTCTGCTCTCGACTGCGATTTTAGTACGGCTGCCTGCCTCGCGTGAGATGCCCTTTATAACGATAGTACCGTCCTGAATCTCAGGAATTTCAAGCTCAAAAAGACGTTTTACAAAATGGGGGTGGATTCTCGAAAGAGTTACGAGCGGGCCTCTCATCTCGCCTGATTTAACCTCGGAGATGAATACCTTGATTTTCTCGCCTACCTCGTGAGTCTCGCCGGGGATTTGCTCAGCCTTAATAAGTGTCGCATATCCTGTGCCGGTATCGAGAATAAGATTGCCTGTATTATTATCAATCTTATCGATAATGGCGGTGATGATTTCCTCACGCTTTTCCTCATACTCTCTCGTCTGTCTTTCTCTTTCGGCATCGCGGATTGCCTGGATAATCATTTGCTTACCTGTGGATGCGCTCATACGGCGGAAGGTGTTTGTCTTCAGCTCCTTTTCTACAACACCGCCCATTTTGTGACGGCGGGAGAGCGCCTTTGCATCGCTGTATGAAATCTGACTTTTCTCGTCCTCAACCTCTCCGTCCGGAACAACCGTGCGCTGTTGGTAAACCTTAAGGTCCATTTTCACAGGGTCAAGATGTACTCTTACCACCGTGCTTTGTCCAAGCTCTTTCCTGCAGGAATTGGCAAGGGCTGCCTCGATTTTTGCAATCATATATTCCTTGGGAATGCCTTTTTCTGCTTCCAGCGCGTCAAGCGCATAGAAAAACTCCTTATTCATTTTTTCTTTCTTACCGTTATTGGCATTATTGCCAATAATTCCTTTCGTTATATTTATTTTTTATTATCTTCAAAAAATACCGTATTGATTTTGGATATTTCGCTTCTCTCAAGGCGTACGCTTTCCTCACCGACGGTGAGTGTCAGTACGGAGGCCTTATAATCCGTAATCACGCCCTCGTACGATTTTTGTCCGTCCTTTGCGGTAAACAGC
>JAZRNI010000187.1:0-9719 GCA_045648105.1 Eubacteriales bacterium
GCTATGGGTCAGACCGTGGTTAAGCTCCGCTCGGGCGGCAAGCTCTACTCGGGCAGAGGTATATCGACCGATATCGTCGGCGCGGGTATACAGGCTTACTTGAACGCGCTTAACAAAATAATCTACGAGGAGGAAGTAGAATGAAGCTTTCCTTTTCAACGAGAGGATGGCCGAGCCTTTCCTTTGATGAAATGATGGAAACGTCAACGGATATGGGCTTTTGCGGAATTGAGGTTTACAATCTGCCGAAATTTAATCCCCTGACCGATAAGGGCGGCCCCTTTCATAAATACAGCATTGCCGCTACCGCAAGGCAGCTCAGAGAGCACAATCTCTCCATCCCCTGCTTTGACAGCTCTTACGATATATCCTCGGATAACTTAGCAAGCGAGAGCATTTTATCTCTTATCTCTATTGCTCACGACGCCAGAGTTCCCTACGTTGCGCTCTGCGCCCTTTCGGAAAACGAGGAGCAGGTTATTTCAAGTCTTTCCGCTCTTTTGCCCGTTGCACAAAAGAACGGCGTTACAATTCTCATAAAGACGAGCGGTATTTATTCGGACACGTCAAGACTCCGCGCCCTGCTTGACAGATTTGCCAGCGATAATCTCGCGGCCCTCTGGGACGTTTACCATCCTTACAGAGATAACGGGGAATCGGGCGACGATACCATAAAGAATCTCGGTGCCTACGTTTGCCACGTCCATATGAGGGATTCCGACGAGAGCGGAGCGTATCAGCTCATCGGTGAGGGCACTATGCCTATCGACGATATTATGAGAGCTCTCAGCTCGGTCAATTACGACGCGTTTATATCTCTTGAGTGGAAGCCCGAATGGCTTGAGGAGCTTTCGGACCCCGAAATCGTATTCCCTCATTTCGTTAACTATATGTCACGCTTCCATTCGACAAGGGAGATGAGGAAAAGCTTATACTTCAACCACGACGGCACGGGACAGTATATATGGAAAAAGGACGAGCTTATAAATCTCACGTTCTCACAGGTTCTGGACAGAGTGGCGGAGGAGTTTCCCGATCAGTACTGCTTCAAGTATACGACTCTTGATTACACCCGCACCTACGCTCAGTTCCGCGAGGACGTTGACCGCTTTGCAAGAGCTTTGGTTTCTCTCGGTGTCAAGGCAGGCTCAAAGGTTGCGGTATGGGCAACGAATCTGCCCGCGTGGTATATAAGCTTCTGGGCAACGGCAAAGCTCGGCGCGGTTCTCGTAACGGTCAATACCGCTTACAAGATACACGAGGCGGAATATCTGCTCCGCCAATCCGACACGCATACGCTCGTTATGATAGAAAGCTGTCTTGATTCCAACTATAAAGAAATCATAAACACCCTTTGCCCCGAGATAAAAAACGCAGTTGCCGGCGAGGCGCTGCATTGCAAGAGATTGCCATTTCTTCGTAACGTTATCACCGTTGGCTTCAGCCAGGCAGGATGCCTGACCTTTGATGAGGCAATGGAGAGATATAAGCTCGTAAGCCGCGAGGAGGTTGCCAGAATGGCGGCGGCTGTTCGGCCCGGTGACGTTTGCAATATGCAATACACCTCCGGAACGACTGGATTCCCCAAGGGCGTTATGCTCACTCACTACAACGTAGTTAATAACGGAAAATGCATCGGTGACCGCATGGGTCTTTCCACAGCAGACAGAATGATGATACACGTTCCTATGTTCCATTGCTTTGGAATGACTCTTTCAATGACCTCGTCTATGACTCACGGAGCAACTATGTGCCCTATGCCTTATTTTTCGGCGAAGTCATCTCTCGCCTGCATAAACCAGGAGAAAATCACCTGCTTTAACGGCGTTCCCACTATGTTTATAGCAATGTTTAACCATCCAAGCTACCGCAGCACCGACTTCTCGCATATGAGGACCGGTATTATGGCGGGCGCGGGATGCCCGCCCGAGCTTATGCGCAGAGCCGCGCGAGCCGACGAAATGAATATGAGAGGTATCGTCAGCGTTTACGGACAAACGGAATGTGCTCCCGGAAACACTATGAGCTCCTGGACTGATCCGCTTGATGTTCGTACCGAGACCGTCGGCTACGCCTTCCCTCACGTTATGTGCAAGATTGTCGACCCCGAGACCGGCGAGGAGGTAGGCCCCGGAGTTAACGGCGAATTCTGCGCCAAGGGATATAACACTATGAAGGGCTATTACAAGATGCCCAACGCGACCAAGGATACCGTTGACGAGGACGGATGGCTCCATTCGGGCGACCTTGCGTCTCGCGACGAGAACGGAAACTTCCGCATAACCGGCCGTCTCAAGGATATGATAATCCGCGGAGGCGAAAATATTTACCCCAAGGAAATCGAGGAATTTATATACACGCATCCGGGGGTAAAGGACGTTCAGGTCATTGGTGTTCCCGACAAGAAATACGGCGAGGAGATACTTGCCGCTATCGTGCTCAAGGAGCCCGGAAGCACTACCGTTGCCGAAATGACTGATTACATCAAGGCAAGTATGGCAAGACATAAGGTGCCGAAATATATCGAATTCGTTGAGGGCTTCCCGATGAATGCGGCAGGAAAGGTTCTTAAATACAAGATGAGACAGGAAGCGGCTGTACGTCTCGGTCTCGTTGGAGACGGAGCGGATACCGCAGGCCCGGCAAGTAAATAAAGCAAAAAGAGCAGATATACAAGATTTTTTCGTCTTGTATATCTGCTCTTTTTTATAACAAAGCTTTTTAGATATCGTATTTTGACAGTATCTCACTTGGAGTCTTACGCAAGAGAGATATTATCGGAAGCGTGCCGAAAAACAGGCTCATCGCATACAGTGCCGCAAGCACCGCGCCTGCGAGCCATATGGGATAGTAGAATATCTCGGCAATAAGCGAGGAGGCTCCGAGACACGTCCAGATGAAAGCGCTCGTTACAAGATATCCTACGAGCACCGTAAGGCTTGCAAGAACTGCCGACTCTATAAAGAATTTGAAAACGAGATTCCTTTTTGATACGCCGATAGCGCGGTAAACGCCTATTTCCTTGATGCGAGTAAGCAAGGACGAGCGCATAATAAAGTACATACATACTCCCATAAGCACGAGGATTACTGCCATCGTGATAAGGTTTGCAACGATGCTTTCCATCTGATTGCTTATAATGACCTCAAAGATATCGTGAGGAGTGACGATTCCGTAACGCAGGGACGAAAGATGGGGAAATTGCGTTTTTAGCCACACTGACGTCCTTTCGGGGTCGATTGAGTGAATCAGAGTGTACCGCGTCAAGGCGTGCTCGTGCTGAGCCGAGGAGTGAGTTTCTCCAATCTGCTTTGATGCGGCAATATAATCCTCATCACTCAGCATATAAGCTACTGAAGTATAATTATAGCTCGGGCCGCGGTAGTACTCACGGTAATATTCACTTTCGTACATCAGTACGTAGCTTTTAAGCGCATCGTATGCAAAGGGCAGACTGTCGTAATTGCTTTGAAGCTCCTCTGCGGTAGGATATCTGCCGTAAAGCTCTTTATAGGCAACAGCCTTGTAATAATCCTCGGGCAGATAGTTGTATTTAGCCAGCTCTACGCCCTTTTCTATATACATCCACAGATTCATATCTCCGGCAAAGAAAAACAAATCGTTTAAGTAAGACGGTGTCTCTGAGTAGTAATAGTCAAAATACTCGTAGTGACAGCTTGATATTTTATCCTCTACTGCCGCGTTAAATTCCGCGCTATCCACCGAAAGCTCGGGGCACTCGCTCTTTACAAGCTCGGAAAAGAAGCTTTTTTCATCAAGCTTTGAAATTCCCTTTGTGCTGAGCCAATGACCGTAGTCGGAATCCAGCTCCTTTATCTCTGCGACCCTCACGTCGATTCCCTGTAGCTTAATAGACTCTGAAGGATTGGGGAAATCTACGCTATCAAGACGTCTCTTGATTAAGAGAACCGACTCGCCCTGATTTAGGGAAATACCGTAATTTGAACCGAGAAGTATATTAGGAGTGTCAAGCTTTTGGCTCAAGACGTATTTTGCCATAGCAAGCTCACTTAAGTAAACCGCGCTCTCATCAGACTCTACGATGCCCGCAATGCGCGCGTTGACGCCGCCGATTCTTGTCGTTTGCGAGACAAGTCCTATTAAATCGCGCCTTTGGCTTACGTAGCTAAGCATGGATTTTTCAAGCAAGACGTCCGCAAGCTTGGTGCTTATAAGAAGCTCCTCGGGCATGAGATTATCACGCTTACCCGCTACAAGCTTCATATTATCGGCAAGCGATGCGTCAAGGAAGATCGCGTTTGTTGAAAAGCCTGTGCTGTTGATGGGTAATGAGAAGGTCTCAAAGTGACCTGCGTTAAAATAGAGCGACTCGGAGCTGTAATGATTGTCCAGCCTTACGTAGTCTATACCCGTGTCCTCTTTTCCGACCGCTTCATTTAAAATTTGGGATGTCTGAGCGTCGTCAGTACGAACGTAAAATACGTTATGGTTATACGAATTCTCGACATCGATGATATTACCGAATGCCGTGCCAAAGATAGAGCTCATAAGAACGAGCACCGCAGCAAACATACACATACAGGCAAGAAGCGCCCTTCTACCCTTCTTTTTACCGCGAAAATTTGACACGTATCCGCTCTTGAGCGAAGATTTAAGAGAAAACAGACTGCCGAATTTAGTTCCCTTGACTGGGGGAAGCGCGCTCATATCTATACTCTTTTTTCCGGTATGCGCGCTATCCTTTTTTTCATAAATTCCGTCTTTTAGCTTAATCTCGCTATACTCGTCAAGAATCTGAACGCGCTCAGATGCGACTCTTAGGTATACCTTCGCGCCGCTGTTAACTATTTTTATCCTTATAGGCTCGCTCGGCTTTTCGCCGTAATACTCGATTTGCACGTTCTCATCGGATATCTCGCTACGGTCAAGCTCGCCAAGATAAATATCGTTTTTGTCTCTTGCCGTATATCCGTCGGCAGAGGCGTTTTTTCTTTGACTTACTATTCTTCCGTCCTCAAGCTCTATTACAAGATCGCAGTAATAATCCACGAGGCTTGCCTCGTGAGTAACGAGCAGGACGAGGTGGTCGCGCGCAATTTCCTTTAGCAAATCCATAATCATTACGGTATTTGCCTCGTCAAGATTGCCCGTCGGCTCGTCGGCAAGTATAATACGCGGATTTTTTACGATGGCTCGAGCTATGGCAATGCGCTGCTGCTGTCCGCCCGAAAGCGTCTCGGGTGTGCGCTTTGAAAACCTTTCCATTCCGACGTTCGTAAGCGCTGCTGTAACACGAGCTTCAATTTCACTGTAATCGCTCATACCGCACAGGCGAAGCGCGTCAGCAACGTTATCAAAGCAAGACTCCTCTTTATTGAGGTTATAGTTTTGGAATATATAACCGATATACTGATTTCTGATAAGGTCGGTATTCTCGCTGATGCTTTGATTTTCAATAGTCAGAGAGCCGCTGCCGAATTTATCAAGACCGCCAATGACGTTAAGAAGCGTAGTTTTTCCGCAGCCGCTTTTGCCAAAAACGGCAACCATACCCTTTTCGGGAAGATCAAGGGTAACGTCGTTTATGACGTGAATTTCATTCTGACGCCCTTTGTTATAAAACTTATGTAAGCCCCTGATGCTAATCATACACCCTTGCCCCCTCTCAATGACTTTTTAACACTCTCGCCAAACAGCCGTTTTATCTGCTTATGCGTAATTCTGAGAGTCAACGCCAGCATACCTACCAAAATCAAAAGATACTGCCACGGATAAAGGTAGGTAAAGTAGGCGTTAAACGCGGGGGTGGTGAAAATCAGAACCGACGTGAGCGCAAGCAGGGCACAGGCGGGAATAAGGGAAATTAACATTCTTACGTACATTCCGATACGGATAACCTTTACCTGTATACCCATTGAGCGCATAATAGCCATATCGCCCTTAAACGCTTCAAGCGCGCGGGAGGAGCAAAGGTTTATGAAAAACGCAAGAAACAGTATTGACACAACCCACAAAAACGCCATCATAGCATACGCAATAGTATTGATTAAAACGTCACCCGCGCTTGGCTCGTAGGTCGCGTCGGAGGTAACGGCAATATATCCCGCATCCTGCAAACGCTCGGCAGCGTTATGTGCCTCTCGGTCGTTTTCAAAAAAGAGCGAGAGCTGCTTATACGAGTCGCTGAGAATACTCTCGGCAATTTGGCATAAAAGCTCGTCGCTGATGATAATTCCGTCCGACGTGTCGTACACGTCAAAGAGATTGACGCTCGGCTTCGTATCGGTGAAATCTTCATCTGTAAATTGCTTTTGAAAAACGTACGATTGAGGGCCGTACTCGTTATATTTCGTATAGTGTGCGCTAAAGTCAAGAATTGTACTGTATTGCGCGCTGCCGCTTATAGAGCTGCGGTAATCCTTTGAGTCTATATAAATCTTATTAGCGTCCATATCAAAGGACGGCGTACAGTTTTTAATATCAAAGCTCTGCGTGCCGTACGCGCCGTCAGCCCCCACGCGAAGCGTCATACTGTAAGCGCTTGAATTGAAAAGATAGTGAAGCGCGGTTGCCGTACGGAAGCCCTCGTCCGTGAAAAGACATTGAGGCGTCAGGTTGTTGTCGTAATAATACTTTATGCCGACAAGCTTTAAGCTCATACGGCCTAAGAGAATTTCATCGACCGATATATCGTTCTTGCCCAGGTGGGGGCGGTACGATATTGGAAGGTAAAGAAAGACCTCGTTTTCCTTTTCGGGGTATCTGCCTATTATATTTTCACCGAAATCCCTGCCGTAGGTGCAGTCCATTTGCGCGTAAATATATTCTGTCTGATTATTGCCTACCGGGATAGTAAATTCGTTATATACTCCCCCATCAAGCAAAAGGTCGAATTGCAGATAGTTATCTGCACCGTATTCGGTGCAAATCTGCTCTGCCTCCTCGCTTGAAAACACCTCCCCGCTCGGCTTAACAAGTACGAGTCTGCCGTCGATGCGGTTGAACATATAATGAGGGCGGAACAGTCCTCCCGCATCGCTAAAGAGCGAGGTGGATGCAAAAATTCCAAGAAGTCCGATAATCATCAACAGGCATAGGAACACAGAAAGCCTCGGCTTTGACGTAAACACGGTTTTACCGAGTGTAATTCCGTCCTTCAGATGCTTTTTGATTTCTTTTTTCTTATTTGCCTGCGTGTGTTGCTTCTCGCTTGGCGTTTCCTTTTCGATTGCAGTATCGCAAATTACGTGGTCGCTTTCCACCGCACCGTCAAAAATGCGGACGTGGCGAGTCGCGTATGCCTGCAGCTGCTCGAAATTGTGCGTAACGACGATAAGAAGCTTATCCTTTGATACCTCACGCAAAAGCTCTATGATTTCCTTTGAGGTATTAGAGTCAAGGTTTCCCGTCGGCTCGTCGGCAAGTATGATAGGGCTATCCTTTGCAAGCGCTCTGGCAATAACCGTTCTCTGCTTTTGACCGCCCGAAAGCTTGCTTCCCTTGTGATTTATATGAGAAATGAGTCCTACACGGCGTATAAGCTCCATGGCCCTTGCGCGGCGCGCTTTTTTGTCCTCGATATGCATAAGCGCAAGCTCCACGTTCTGAAGCACCGTAAAGCTCTCGATAATGTTATAATCCTGGAATATAAAGGATATGTATTTCTCTCTGTACACCTCCCAGTCGGGCTGCAGATAATGAGAGGTAGACTGCCCCTCAATATAAAGCTCGCCCTCCTCGTATGAGTCCATACCGCTGATGACGTTTAAAAGAGTTGATTTACCGGAGCCCGACTTGCCTGTGATTGCAACGAACTCGCCGCTGTTGAAAGAAAGATTGACACCGCGTATTCCAACGGTAATATTTTCCTTGGACACGTATATCTTGCCAATATCCTTAAGTGTAAGTAGAGCCATAAACCCTTCCCTCTCCTTCGTATTTTTTAGCAGTTAAATTATGAAGCCGCGCTCCACTTGATAAGCTTTTCCATTACCGTATTATAGTAGACGGATGCTTTAAAGAAGTCATCTCCGTAATACTCAATTACTTCCTTTTTTATTTCCTCTATCTTTTTATTGTATTCCTCGTCGGTCTTACACTTATCAAGCTCTGACCTGTGGGACTCTATAAAAGGGGGAAGATAATCGTTTACGGTCTGACTGTATAGACGCTCGTATTCTTCACCCGTCGGAGTGAGATTCTCGTTTTTAAGTATGTAGTGGAATATGAGCTTTTGTCTTACAGTCTCCTTTGCAAGCTCAGTTATATGCTCCTTCCAGCTTTCGCCGTCCGAAAGGCGGTAGTATACCTTAGCAAACTCGTCAAAGCTGCCGTATATGCTCTGATAATAAGTATAAGTGTTATATGCCGAGGAATACTCGGAGTTATAATAAGACTCCACCTCGGACTCGGGTAATTTTATTATTTCTGCCGCAGAAAGCAATCTCTCCCATATAAGCTCCTCAAAAAGCGCCTTGCGCTGCGCCTCTTCATTTGCCAGAGCCTCGGCAAAAAGCATAGACTTATGCTTTTCAAGCAGGCTATCTCCGTCATAGCCGTTCAGCTTATCGGCGCTGAGCTTGAGCACCTCGGTTATAAACGCTTCGTTATATTCGGGTGTTTCGTAAAATACGACGCTGTCAATATAGACGTCAAATTTGGCATCTACACCGCGCAATGACGGCTCGTGATAGGTACTCGGGAAGCGCACGTCAATAGTAAGCGGTGCTTCAGTCTCCCGCAAAACGTACTCGATTTTCATATCGTAATACATAGCGGTACCGCCGTTTTGCATTTCAAAGGTTTTCTGACCCGAAATAGCTTGGTTTATCCGCAGTAAAGAATTGCCTTCGCCGTTTCCGAGAAGAAAGTTTGTAAATCCGATGCCGTATTTTTTATCGAGATTCGGAAGGCGCAGATCTATGCGACGGGCGCTGACGCTTGCGTGCGTTCCATCGGGATAAAACGCCTTATACGTAAGGTAAACCGTATCGAATACCGTAACGAAGCCCTCGCTTATTTTGTTAACCGAGCGCGCGTAATCCTTTGGAACAACGTTAAGCAGCGACTCCTCAAAGCCCGGAACAGATGAGCCTGAGCCTATTTCAAGGCTCTTCGGCTTGCCGGAAAACAGATTTGAATCGAAATCCGTTTCGTTGCCGTTTTCGTCAACCGTATATCCGCGGTAGTAAATTTTAGCCACGTCTCCGAGGGTTATTGGCATATTTATAACGTTCTGTCCATTATACTCGGGCGTTTTATTTTTGTTTTTACAAAGCAAGGCGTTTATAAGACGGTTTACGTCAGACTCATCCGTGTCCTTGAATTTAATATCGAAATCTATTCCCTTATAGTCACTCTCGGACAGCGTAAGGTAGCGTGAGAGGTCCTCCTTCATATAATCAAAGGAATTTTGACTGTTTAAGGCTATTGCCACAATTCCCAAAACGATTGCCAGCGCAATAAGGGTGGCACCAATAGATACAGCCACTGTTTTTTTCTTCGATTTCGGCTTATTTTCGGCTTGTTTTTGTGACACGGGGGTAGGCTTTAGCTTTTTCTTCTTTATTTTCCTGCTCATATATATCTCCGTTTCAGTCAAAGGAATCGGCAAAGGCGGTTGCCAGCTTATCGCATCGCTCGTTATAGCTGTGGCCGTTATGTCCCTTTACCCACACGAACGTTACCTTGTGAAGCTCTGTCAAGGCGTAGAGCTTTTCCCAAAGGTCGGGATTTTT
>JAZRNI010000188.1:0-3455 GCA_045648105.1 Eubacteriales bacterium
CGACCTGTCCGAGGCTCTCGCCTGTGATAAGCGCGTGACACTTATGGTCGATGGCGCATCGCTCGGCAAGGCGGAACATAAATATACGTAAAAGGATAGTGAAATATTCCTCACGGCATTTGTCGCGGATTTCTTCTTGTATATGCGTTAAGGAAATTACGTGCACGTACATTTTTGAGGTAAACTCACACATAGCATCGGCAAGGCTCATCACCTTTTCACGCGCGCGCTCCGAGGTATACGGGAAGGACTCGAAGTGAAGCCCCTCAATTTCCATACCGCGCTTTGCCATCATAAGGCCTGCGACGGGTGAATCTATACCGCCGCTTAAAAGCAAGAGCCCCCTGCCTGCGCTGCGAAGCGGCAGACCGCCGGCGCCCGGCTCCTGTCCGGCTCTTATAAAGGCGAACTCGTCACGCACCTCGACTGTAACCGTGACCTCTGGAGACCTGACGTCGACCTTAATTTTAGGCACGCTTGAGAGTATGACACCGCCGATTTCGTCACAAATTTCGGGTGATTTGTAGGGGAATTTTTTATCTGAGCGCTTGGCGTCCACCTTGAACGTGCGCTTACCTATAAGCTTTTGGGGCAGGTACTCCTTGGCGAGCGCCTTGATGCTATCCATATTTTTCTCCGTGACTGCCGCGCGGTTGACAGCGACTATGCCGAAAACGCGCTTTGCCGCCTCGTACATTCCGTCAAGGTCGCACTCGTCGTTCTGCGGCTCTACGTAGAGCGTGCTCTGCTTGAAATATATTTTGAATATGCCGTAGGGGACGGCGCGTCGGCGCAGCTCCTTTACGAGCATACTCTCAAAGCTCGCCCTGTTTTGGCCCTTTAAGACTATCTCGCCGTACTTACAAAGAATAACCTCTCGAATTTGCATACAAAAACATCCTTAAATATTTACATACTATTATATCATTATACAGCAAAATATTTAAAAAATCAAGAGGGATTATGAGATTTAAGCTTGCGCGCGGCAGAAACTTCTCAAAGCAAAAAAAGAAAGAACGTCACTTTAAAAAACGTTCTCTCTTTCTTCTTTGCCGGGGGTGCATCAAGCTTTGGGCTATGCGCTTCTTTTAATCTTATTCGTAGTGGTCTTGGGGAACGGCTCGTTTACGATTACGAATTCGCTGATTTGCTTATACGACGGAAGCGCGCGCATTGCGGCCTTGGCATCGCTTTCGAGCTGCTTTATATCTACCTGCTCCTCGCCCGTATAGACTGATGCGCGAAGTCCGACGTCCTGTCCGTGCTCGTTTTTGATGCCGCTTACGACAAGCTCGACGACGTAAGGGAAATCCTGAATATAGGATTCGATTTCCTCGGGGTAGATATTTTTGCCGTTGTTAAGGACTATGATATTCTTCTTTCTGCCTGTAATTACGACCTCGTCCTTGCTGTTGATAAAGCCGTAGTCGCCCGTTCTGAACCAGCCGTCATCGCTAAGCACCTCGCGCGTAAGGTCTGCTCGCTTATAGTAGCCGAGCATTACGACGTCGCCCTTAACGCAGATTTCACCTATTCCCTCCTCGTTTGGCTCGTCGATTTTCCACTCGAGGCAGGCGAGTCTTTTGCCTGCGGATGCGTAGTTATTTTCTTTTTCGTCATTTACTGACACGAGGGGCGAGCATTCGGTGATGCCGTATCCGCCCGTCATACAAATACCTATGGAGTCAAAGAATTTACCGATTTCGGGACGGATTTTAGCTCCGCCGCAAACGATACGCTCAAGTCTATAGCCAAATTCCTTATGAATCGAGGAAAAGAGCTTTCTTCTTACGTCTATACCTATCTTGCGAAGGAAATTTGACATACGAATTGCGAAATTGAAGAAGCCGCGCTTACCCTGCTTGTCGATATTCTTCTGAATCGCGTGGTAGAAATGCTCTGCAAACGCGGGAACAAGGTAAACGTAGGTGGGGCGAAAGAGCTTAAGGTTATTCTGTACGTTTTTAAGGCTATCGTTTATGGCAAGCGTTGTGCCCGCGTGGATAGAAACGAGAATGTCGCAGACCGCCTCGTAGGTATGGTTATAGGGCAAGACGCTAAGACCCGTGTCGTATACGCAGGAGACGCCGAGACCGTAATATACGCTGGAGACGAGATTGTGCTCGCTCAGCATAACGCCCTTGGCAACGCCCGTGGTGCCCGAGGTATAAACGAGGTCCTTAAGCGCGTGGGGGTCGTTTTTGATGCTCTCGTACTCGCTTTTATCAAAGGGGATACCGTGAGAGAGGAATTTATCAAAGGAAAGGAATTTTCCATCGTCCTCTGCTCTTTCAAAGCAAACGAACGCCTTTACCCTCGGCATTTCGTCCTGTCTGTCTTTGAACATTTTTTCGCGCTTTGAGTCGCAGAAAACAAGCGTGCTGTCGCTTTCGTTAATAAGGAACACGAGGTCCTTTACGACAAGCTCTCTGTCAAGGGGAACGAACACGCTGTCGCTCATAAGGACGGTGAGGTAGGTCTGTATCCATTTATACGAGTTTTCACCGACGCACGCGATATGCGTTTTTCTGTATCCGCCGTCAAGCAGCGACGCTCCGAGCGCCTGACAGCTGTCGTACAGCTCGCTTATGCTGTGCTCGACTATGCCGTTTCCTTCCTTATACTTAAATTGAATATGCGCGGGGTTTCTCTTCACCGCAAGGGTCATCATATCTCTTATTGACGTAATTTTTTGTACCGTAGGTCTTTTTCTTTTCATTTTGAATTTTTCTCCCTTTTTACTTTTCTTTTCGAAAATATTATACTGCGTAAGAGGGCAAAAGTCACTCTAATCTTACAGACCCTTGGTAAACTGACAAAAGATAAGCTCTCTACTCGCAGTAGAGGAATGGCATAATTTGGGGATTTTGTAAATTAAGGTTTACAAAATTCGCTGAAAGCGCAAAAAAGTCCGCCCACACATCGGAGAGCCGATGTGTGGGCGAACACAGAATAATTTATAAATTACTTCTCGCTTACGGTCGTCAAATCAGCGCTTGCGCTGTTATACGCCTTTGCGTAGTACGAGTAGAGATAGAGTGTCTTTGCGTAAGAGTTATCCGCATAGTCAGCGAAGCGAACAAGCTTATTTCTTGCACCGCTGGCTTCGATAGCTTCACCGTTACCGTCGGCTTCAACGATGTATACGCTTACCCTCATACCGCCAATGAGCTGATATACGGGAACAGCGTTTTGTGCCGTATCGACGACGAGCAGGTATTCGTCACCGTTCTGCACAAGCTTGGTAGCGAACTCAAGGTCTCCTGCCGTAAGCTTGATGCTGTAGCCGCCCGTATTTATTCCCGTGAGCTTACCGCCCGAAAGAACGGAGCTTGAGGGGGCATAGCTGACGCCGGATGACTCACCGTTTTGGGCAACTATGAAGGCTATGGTGGTTTGCTTTGCTTGTTCATCGTAGTATATCTTAGCGCCCTGAATGAAGGCTGCTACACGGG
>JAZRNI010000189.1:0-1698 GCA_045648105.1 Eubacteriales bacterium
GAGGAAAATATCGGAATTTCTGTTATCTTCGTAATCAGATTGTCCGAAAAACGCTCTATGGGACTCATATTTATATTTGCTTCGGGGTTAATTTCAAAGGTGATTCTGTTAATAATGGGAGCAATCATATATCCCGCGCAAAGCGAGGATACCGTCGTAAGTACCATCGTAAACAGTACTACTAAAAGACGCAGCCTGTATTTGCCGACGTACTTCAGCAATCTTTTTACAGTCGCTTTTGTATTCTTTGGCTTGCCGCCGCGCTTGCCGGGCACACCTCTCGGACCTCCGGGCCCCGGTCCGGGTCCGCGCATCATACCGCCGCGCGCAGGGTCTTTATGTGAGGATTGATATTGCTTTTGTAATTGCTGTAAAGTCCTTGCCATAATCAAGCCCCCTTAACACTTTCCATTTGCGAGGAAAATATTTCCTTATATTCAACGTTGCTTTCCATAAGAGCGCTGTGAGTGCCGATACCCGTAATTTTTCCCTCGTCCATTACTATTATCATATCCGCCTCCATAACGGAGCTTATGCGCTGTGCAATAATAATCTTCGTGGTTTCAGGCAAGGAATTTCTGAGAGCTTCTCTTATCTGGCGTTCCGTTGCCGTGTCAACTGCGCTCGTTGAGTCGTCAAGTATAAGAATTTTAGGCTTTTTAAGCAATGCTCTTGCTATGCAGAGCCTCTGCTTCTGTCCGCCCGATACGTTGGCACCGCCCTTATCAAGCATCGTCTCGTAGCCATCCTTGAAGCTTGAGACGAATTTATCTGCTGCAGCGCTTTTAGACGCCTCTGTTACTTCCTCATCGCTCGCACTGTTATCGCCCCAGCGCAGATTTTCCGCAATCGTGCCTGAAAATACTACGTTCTTCTGAAGTACCATTCCGACTCCTTCGCGCAAATTGAACAGCGAATAGTCCTTGACGTTAACACCGTCAATCAAGACCTCACCCTCGTCTACGTCGTAAAGGCGCGGTATCATTGATACGAGTGTAGTCTTTCCACATCCGGTAGAACCAATGATGCCAACAGTACTGCCTGCATTTATCTTCAGATTTATTGAATTTAGAACCTTATCTTCACTATTCTTATAGTATCTGAAGGAAACGTTTTTAAATTCGATTTCTCCGTGCTTGACGGTAAGGTCCTTATGCCGAGCAAGCTCGTCGGAAAGGTCAAGCTTCTCATCAAGAATGGCGCGGATACGTTTAGCAGACGCCAAGGCTCTTGAGGTGTTCATAAGAAGCATCGTAATCATCATAAGCGACATAAGTATTTGAGAAACGTAGCTTATAAGAGCGCTTAGGTCGCCGACGGGCATACCCTCGCTTATAACAATACCGTGTCCGAGCCAGATAACAGCAATCGTGGTGCCGTACATAAACAAATTCATAATCGGCATCATAAAAATCATTACCTTAATAGCGCGTAAGCCGTGCTGCTTCAGGTCTGCGTTGGCAGCTCTGAACTTCTTTTTTTCGTATCCTTCTCTTACGAATGACTTAACGACACGGATATTGGTGACGTTTTCCTGAACCGTGGAGTTAAGCGCGTCGATTTTAGTCTGCATTTTGCTAAAACGCGGAAAGGATATAGCTATTAACACGGCAATAGAAATTATCATAAGCGGCATAGTTACCGCAAATACTACGCCGATTGACGGACGCAGGGATATTGCCATAATAAGTCCGCCTA
>JAZRNI010000190.1:0-1555 GCA_045648105.1 Eubacteriales bacterium
GGCAAGCGAGGTATATCCTTTTCTCGCCGTAACCAAACTTCCATCATATGTATCCAGCAAAAACTGCGGCAGATCGCCCTTTCTGCGTGTGTATGAAGGCAGACAGACCCAGCCGAGCTGACCGTTATAATAGGTATATCCCCAATCGCCGCTGATCTCGGTGACAAAGATATCCGTACCCGCGGGCATAACGTCGAGAGATTTGTATCCCGTTCCGGGTCCGCTTCGCAGACGCATGCCTGCGCTGTAAGTTATATTGTAGATTCCGGCTTTTCCATCACCGACGATCGGAATATCGTCGCCGGATGAGCCGCCGATCGCAGCAGTCAGGGCTTCATCCTCGAACCAGATAAGCCCCTCGAGCGTATAAGCCTCGGCTCTGCCGTAATAGGCGACAAGCTCATCGATCGTGCACTTTATCGCCTGGCCCTCTTTGTAATATTTTCCTCCGATGGTCAGGTTAAAGCTATCCGAGAAATAAACGTAGCCGTCGATTATTCCGTGGATAAGGAAAGAATGACCGTATTTCTTTCCCGCGGTCGTGCTTGTCCACTGGAAGCCCACGAGAACATCGGTGACCACGTCGCCCATGGAAGCTATCTTTTCAAGTGTCTTTTTGAATGTTGAATTGGTTGCGGGATAATTATGTATCTTTCCTCCGCCTCCGGTATACGAAAGATCTTTATAGTTATCATACTCGTCGTTGCCGTTGCCGCCGACGTATCTCGTGTTGATGCCCATAAGCAGAAGCTGTGTATTAACGTAATGAGCGCAATAGTTTTTGAAGGTGGTGTAGCCCGTATATCTTTTTGCCCACGAATAGGTAAACTCGATCTGCTTGACGATGTCGGATGCCGTGGGGATATTGACGGCGGCACCGGTGGAAACGCTCACAGCGGGCAAAAGCGAGCAGATGCAAATGAGCAGGCACAGTATTCGTTTTAATATATTTTTATATTTATTTTCGTTTTTTTTCGTAATCACAAATGATCCTCCGTTCGGGGGCGGGGTACTGATAAAATAATACATTTAATTTTATCATCTTTTGTCACATCTTGTCAAGAGGTATAACTAAAATTTTCATACAGCGCCATTAAGTGTTTACAAGCGGCAAATATATTTGGATAAAAATCCCTCCCCGGGACAGGCAAACAGAAGGCGGCAGTCGAATATAAATATTTCGATAGTAATTTTTAAGGAGAAAAATTATGTTTAACCTTCTTTCCGTCCTCTCAAGGCTGATTCACGCAATGCTTGGGATATCCACTCCAAACAACTTTCCGCCGCCGCTGACAAGCGCAGAGGAAGACGAGGCTTTTATTCTTGCCAAAAGCGGAGATGCCGCGGCAAGAGAAAAGCTTATCGTTCACAACTTGCGACTTGTGTCACACATTGTGAGAAAGTACTATTCAAGCGCAAAAAATCAGGAGGATCTTGTTTCTCTCGGCACTATCGGCTTGATAAAAGCCGTTGATTCCTATGACACGTGCCACAAAACAAGATTTGCACCTTATGCCGCAAAATGCATACAGAACGAGATACTGATGCACTTCCG
>JAZRNI010000191.1:0-5590 GCA_045648105.1 Eubacteriales bacterium
GTTGTCTTCCTAAGACCGCTTGGCCTCCGACTTCTCATATATTTTTCCTTTTTATTTGTTTATCAGGTAAAGCTATCGGCAAAGTCGGTAGCAAGCTTGTCGCAACGCTCGTTGTAGTCGTGGCCGTTATGCCCCTTAACCCAAACGAACGTCACCTCGTGGCTTTTTACAAGGTCGTAAAGCCTAGCCCAAAGGTCGGGATTTTTAAGCTCGTCCTTGCCGCGGCGCCACCCCTTTTGGCGCCAGTCCGTAATCCAGTCCTGAAGAAAGGCATCGACAAGATATTTAGAGTCGGAATAAAGCGTAACCTCGCACGGCTCCTTTAAGGCGCCGAGGCCCTCGATAGCGGCAAGCAATTCCATTCTGTTGTTAGTGGTTTCTCTTTCGCCGCCGGAAAGCTCCTTTTGGTGTTTGCCGTACACTAAAATCGCGCCCCATCCGCCCTTTCCGGGATTACCCCTGCAAGCGCCGTCTGTATATAGTTCAACCTTCTTCATAGACGTTCCTTTCCGAATATATTTCTACATTATATAATTGAATATAATTGAGGGCAAAGCCGCAGTAGGCTTCGCCCTCGAAAGCCCTTTTAAAGAGCTCTATTTGCTATTAGTGGTCGTGGCCGTGGCCGTCATCATCTTTGTCGTCTTCTTCCCCGTCGTCGGTATCCTCAACGGATGATGCGGGTGTTCCAAAGGTGTAGGTAATAAGCTCGTTGTAGCTTACAGATCCGTCTGCATCGGGAGCGGTGTCACCGTCTTCGAGAAGCTTGTTCATAAGCTTATCAAACTGACATGCGTAGCGGAAGCTGTTATCACCGTATGCAGAGAGGTTATTTTCATAGCTTGCGCCAAGCTCTTCCTTGTACTCCTCGTACTCCTCTTCTGTGAGAACGGCATCGTAAGCCTGTGCTGCGGCGTAGATTACGAGAATAGGCTCAACGTAGGTCTTTGCGTTCTCGCGGAGTGCCGTCTTAGCCTGCTCGTAGGTCTCTGCTGTAACCTTAAGGTCAGCAACAACCGTCTCTATAAAGTACTTCTTAAAATCCTTGTTGTAGTGCTTGTAGTTGGATTCCTTAGTATCTCCGAAGTCTTCGTTATAGAAGCTGTACTCGTAGTTCTCGAAGAGCTGCTCGTATGTCTCGTTAATTGCATCCTCGGGGTAAGAGCTAATCTTTACGTTCTGTCTTAAGAAATAGTATACTTCCTTTGCAACGTTCATCTTGATTTCATTATCGTAAACGTCGATGAGATAAAGCTCGGTTGATTTCTTATATCCGTTTGCAATTTTCTCTTCCATTACGCCTTCGTCAAGCGCGAAGAGTGCGTTTATTACGAAATCTCTGTTATCAGTTGCTCTCTTAGCTGCATCCTCTGCCTTTTTAGCAGCGTTACGCGCGCCGCCTACTAAAGCACCTTCAGCGTTCTTAGTGCCCTCAAGCGCTTCCTTTGCGCTTTCGTAAGCCGCCTGAGCCTTATCAAGAGCGTTTTTCTCGTTCGTCGCGTTCTCTGCGCCGTCCTTCTCTACCTTAGCGTCGTAAGCTTCCTTTGCGCTCTTAAGAGATGTCTGGGCAGTCTCAAAGGTATTCTTAGCCTTATCAAGCTCTTTGTTCGCGGTTTCAAGAGAGCTCTCTGCACTCTTATAATTCGTCTGAACAGTTTTGAGAGCCTCGATAAGCTCTGCAAGAGTAGCGGCGGTCTTTGAGGTTTTTTCGTAGGTCTTGTTCTTGTTCTCGTCTACCTTTTCAACGAGCTGATCATAAGCGATATCCTTGTACTTGTCGAGGATTTCGTTCTTCTGTTCATCGGTGTACTTATCTTCCTCTTCACCCTTGCCTATGAAGTCTCTGCCGAATACGACCTCGTAGAAGATATCTGCCGTAACGTCGGTTGAAAGAATGTCGTTAATAACTGCCTTTGCGTTATATTCGGGAATGCTTGCAAAGCCTGCGGGATAAACGTGGTAGGTAAGCTCAACGTCCTTAAGGTTGCGGGAAACGCCCTTAGTATCCGTCTGAGTCGTTTTCTCATCGTAAGTAACGTCCTTGAAGCTTGCGAGCTTATCGCCCTTAGCAATCCAGTTGATCTTAACGCTCGTATACTTAACCTTGCCAAGCTCCTCATCCTCGAGCTCAAAGTTGGCAATCGTGCTGTTTACGTTCTTACCGAAGAGCTGGTCCTCAAGAGTTGTAGCGGTCGCGTCCTTCTCGAGCTCGCCGATAACTACGATATCGTTAGTCACAGTCTTGGTAACTGTGCTTTCCGTACCGCCCTCGGTGGTTTTCGTGTAAGAGTAGGTATAAGTAACGAAGGCTACGTCGCCCTTGGCAGCGGTGCCGGAGGTGCTTGCCTCGTAGGTGATATCCTTAAAGTCAACGCCGCTGAATACGCCGATGAGCTTTTCCTGCAGGTCCGTGGGCTCCTTAAGTCCAAGCTGAACGCTTGCTGAGCTTTTCATGTTCGATGCGTAAAGCACAACCGTCTCGCCGTCGAACTCTGCGGTGCAGTAGTACGAGTAGTACACGACGTCGTGCGCGCCCGGCACACCCTCTGTCACCTTATCATCCGAGCTGACAGTGCTTGCGAGCGCGGTATAAAGCGCATCCTCAACCTTGTTGTTTCTCGTCTCGGGATCTGTGGTAAGGTCGCCGTCCTCTATAAGAAGGCTCTTAAGCGCCGTTTCAAATTTTGTTTTGTCTTCCTGAGATAGGGTAGCGTAAAGCGAGATATCCTCGTCTGCAATGCTATACGCACAGCTTACGAGGGAAAGAACAAGCATTACTGCAACCAGAATCATAGAGATGGTTCTTTTCATATTCATTTCCTCTTCAATTTATTTTGATACCGATTCCGATACCAATTTTCGAGCCTTTTAATGGCATTTATAATGAGCAGAGACTATTATAGCACATTATTTATAAAAATGCAAATGTTTTTTTATATTTTTTAATTTTTTTTTACTTTTCGATTTGCACTCATTGAAAAAGCGCGTCTTAATCCTCATATCCTATATCGGTATCAAGGATTTTGCCGTTAAGCAAATTGTCAAAGTTTCTCACCAGCTTTTTGAAGGCAAAGGTTGAAACGTAGAAATCGGAAACGGGCTCGGTCACCATATTTCCGCTCTCGTCTGCCTGATAAAGGCGTACCATAATACGTCTGTCGTCATTTCTGTAGAACTCATACACATATCTGTTGCCTTGGTTGTACTTGTTTTTGACGACCTTGAACGAAAGTCTTGCCAAAAGCTTGCCGTTTTGCAGAATTTCCTCCTGCTCCTCTTCGGTAAGAATATTGGTATATCCCGTGAAGTAAATCATTCTCACAAGGTTTTTGAATTCGGTAGTTCCCGTCGCATCGGGAGCGTTTTCCTTATCGAGCGCGGCAATGTCGTCACCGTACACATGGTTGTAAAATTCCGTCAGGCTCGCGCCCTTGTCGCTATAATTCTTCGACGTTACGTAGTCGGTGAACTTATTACCCGAGTTCTCGCCAAGCACCGTGGTATAGACTGTAATTTTATCGAGTTTACTTCCGGTGCTTAAGGTAACCTTTTCGTGAATTAAATCGAAGTCGTACGCGCCGTAGATATCCTCCATATTGAACTCTATGCCGACGTTTTCAATATTGGCAATATCCATCATAATTATATCGCGGCGAGCCCAATAGCTTACAAAATCGTAATTCAGAAAATCAAGAGTATCCGAGTCAATCTTCGTCACGATATCGTACATATCCGAGCCTACGTATCTTGTGCCGTCGATTTGCTCGTCGCTTATATAGAGCGTAAAGCCGATAGTGTAGGCGCTGTCGTAGTCGTCCAGAGATTCCGAGAAGGTACCGTCCGAAACGTAAATCTGACGCGGCAATTCAAAGTAAACGGTATTTGCGTAAAGGCCGTATTTACGTTTAAGCTCCGGTGTAAGTCCTACGGCCACGTTATCTTGGCCGAAAAGTCCGTCTGCCGTGTTAGCGGTGGAGCTCTCCGTGACACCGCCGAGTATTCTTACGACCTCCTCGCACGAGGCTGAGTTGAGTCCGTAGAGCCTATGCTCGTCCTCCATAAGGTTTTCGTAAAGCGACTCACCGTAATAAGGGTCTCTTTTGGATGCGTTTTGAAATCTGAAGGCGCTGACAAGCTTGCCCGTAACAAAGTAGTCAATGCTTGCGATTTTGTAAGTCATAAAATCGTAAACGTATTGGCAGTAAGCCTCGTAGCTGCTGATTTCAATGTTTTTGTCTTTTCCCGCGGTTTGGCCGTTAAGCATCTCAAATGCGGCAGCGTTCTGTGCCGATTGGTCGGTAAAGTCGATTACCGCGGTTTCCTCGGTATCTCCGAGAACGCCGTTAGTCATAATTCTGAACTTGTAGCTGACTATAGCCTTATCGGTTACGCGGTTGAGAGTCGCACCGCTTGCATTCTGAATCGCGATAATTTCGGTTATCACGTATCTTACGTCAAGCTTTACCGAATTTGCCGCGCTGTACTCAACGTTGAGATTTATCGGCTCTATTGCTCCAACGGTCTTTTCTCTCAAAAGCGCGACGTTGACTTCGTTCCATACGCCCTCGTCAAGATCGAAAATACCGTAATATCCGCTGCCCTTCTTCTCGCCGTCTATATACAGGTTATAAGCCGCTTTTATAAGATTATTATCGCCAACAGTGGCACCCGTGTCACAAATTTCGCCGTCGTCAGTCACAATGGACTCGATTTTATATATCTCATAGCTGTAGCTTTTGGACTTGGCTTTTGAGAAATCAATTTGATTGGAGCGTGACATAAGCGTCACTACAATTTCTTCAAGCGAAGAAGCCGATGGGTCTTTAAAATCATAGTAAACGCCCACCTCTCGTCCGACGAGAATATCAAGAAGCCGCTTTTGACTTTCATCCGTATATTTTTTAAGGTCAAGCTCGGTTTCCAAATATCCCGTGTGGTAATATCCGTCACCGTACTGTCCACTCGTATCTGAGCCGTTTTTGGGAACGAGCGTATCAAGATACATAACTACGCTTGAGTCCTTCGTTACCTTATCGCCCTTCTTATCGTGCATTTCGTTCACCCACTCGTAGAAGCTCGTGGTAAGGTAAGGCTCCTGTCCGTTATCTACCTTAAGTCCCGATGCGACGAGCGTTGCTTTGATAAAGCTCTCAAAGCCCAAAAGCGCGTAATCGTAATAGTTATTCTGAGAGGTGTAGACGTATTCTCTGTCATCTACCATAAAGTAATATCCGTTGCGGTTAATATTTTTCGAGCCTATAGTCACGGTATGGGACTGATCCTTGCCGTCCTTATCTGTGTAGACGAACGAGACGGTTGTTACCTTATCGCTTTCAAGACCGTATTCGCGAAGCTCCGCGCGTCTTTCGTCGGGGTCGCTTGAAAGTATTATACGCTCCTCAAAATACGGAATTTCAAGGGCGATACAGAGATATGTGAGCTTGAAAACACTCTTATAGGAGTCGTTCATCTCTATTGAGTAGAGGTTCTGATATTCAAGGTTTTCCTCTGAAAGTATATTGGGGTAATACGCCTCTTTTTCACCGTTTTGGTTGGTGTAGTAGATTATCATATCCCCGCCCTCATCAGG
>JAZRNI010000192.1:0-4491 GCA_045648105.1 Eubacteriales bacterium
GCCCGCGCCGAGCCATTTTGCCGCAAGCTCTACGTTGCCGAGAGTTGCGCTAAGACCTATACGGCGAGGTGAATGGCCGATAAGCCTTGAAAGCCTTGACAAAAGGCAAATTACCTGGTTTCCCCTGTCAGAGCCTATCATTGCGTGAATTTCATCTATCACTACATATCTGAGGGATGAAAAAAGACGAGGAATATCGTTGGAGCGGCGCATTATCATACTCTCAAGCGATTCGGGGGTTATCTGCAAAATACCGCCGGGGTCTTTAAGAAGCTTTGATTTATGCGATGCGCTAACGTCACCGTGCCAATGCGTAAGGGTTATGTCAGTTAAATCAAGTAGCTCCTCAAGCCTATAAAACTGGTCGTTTATAAGCGATTTCAAAGGCGCTATATATAAGACCGATATTGATTTTTTCTCAGGCGGATTATCTACTATATCAGCGATAATCGGAAAAAACGCGGCCTCGGTTTTACCCGATGCTGTAGATGATGAAAGAAGCAGGTTATTATCAGTATCAAAAATTACGCGAGCTGCCTCAAGCTGAGCTTCGCGAAGCTCGTTCCAGCCGTGAGAGTAGATATATTCCTTTATGAAATCGGGAAAGCGCGCAAAAACTCCATCTGCATCCGTCATAGCATCCACTCCTTTCTGCTCTGTTTTATATGTCAATATCAAATAAACTTATCTTATTTTTTGTTGGAATGATAAATGAGTCATCGGTGTTTTCGCTTTCATTGCTATCCGCCGATGCAAACTCAACGTTTTTTACAAGGCTCTCAAAGCTTGCCGTAGGATTATCTTTTAAAACGTTAAGAAGCGTCAAATAATCTCGGATTATCTCTCGTGGAGTTATCATTTCCTCGGCTCCCGCCTTATCGAGCGCGGCTTTCATAAACGTCTCTATTTGTCCGTCTGTAACAGGCGGTGTATCACCGCCGATGCTTTGTGTATAAAGCTTGGTCAGTCGCTTGACAAGTGCCAAAAGCTCGTTTTCCGAAAAGCGGCGCAATCTTATTACGGGGGAGGAAAGATTCTGGTAGCCCATGTTCGCGTATTTTGAGTCTGAAAGCCTGCTTTTGAGGGCATCGTAGCTGAAAAGTCCGCGGCGCGTATCCTCAAGGAACTGAGGTGTACCCCCGAAAATTACTGCTAAGTGCTTTGCCTTGCCCTGCAGAGTGTCGTTAAAAATCGTAAGCAGCTTTTCGTAGTTTGCTTCTCTTGATATTCTGTTCGGAATTTTATAAAGGTTAACGCACTCGTCTATAAATACGACAAGACCGCTGTAGCCGAGCTTTACGGACAGAGATGCGAAAAGCTTAACGAAATTATACCAGTTGTCGTCGTCAATAACTGTGCTCACCTGAAAGCCCAGAGACGTGCGAGCCTCTGTTTTGGTGGAAAACTCACCCCTAAGCCAGCGCAGGCAGGCGCTTTTCTTCTCGTTATCGTCGTTGAGCACGGCGACGTAGTACTGGCATAGCACTCTCGCAAAATCAAAGCCGCCTACGTCCCCCTCTAACTCCGCGAGAGTCGAGAACACGCGCTTTTTCAACTCAGTCTCGAAGTCTTGGCTTTCGGGCAATATATTTTCTGAAATCAAATCGGTTTTGATTTTTGTAAAATACCTTGACAGTACTGACGGAAGCGCCCCGCCGTCAGGAGATGCTTTAGTCGCAAGGTTTATAATAACCTCCTTATAGGTGGCAAGGCCCGCTCCGCTGCCCGCAGTAAGCCTGCGCTCGGGTGACAGGTCTGCATCAGCGCATATAAAACCGCGCTCCAATGCGTATCCGCGTATAAGCTGAATCAGAAAGCTCTTACCGCTTCCGTATCTTCCGATAAGGAATCTCGTGACCGCGCCGCCCTCGGCAGTTGAGTCAAGATTATCAAGCAGAGAGTTAATTTCCTCTTTTCTTCCTATTGCAATATAAGGCGCGCCGCAGCGTGGGACAACGCCCGCCGCGAGTGATGCAAGCAAGGTATTTAAAATCCTTTTTGGCACCTTAAGCTCGTTTATTTCGTTAGCCATTCTTCTATATCCTCTCTGTAGTCTTCAATTATTTCAAAAACGCCGTCGTTTTCACAAAGCACGATATCGCCAAAGCCGTCGGAAAACGCCTCGTTTATTACGCTTGCTATTTCAATCATGGGCAGTCCGAGACTCTCTGAAAGATTATACATAGCTTCAAAATCCGCGTTCAATGCCGCACTGACAAATTTAACGTGCTCATCGTTAAGCCCAAACCTATCCGAGTTTGAGCCGTTGTTCTGCTCTGAATTTTCCTGTCTGTTTTCTTTTTCATCTATAATTACGTCGGCTTCCTCATCCTCAGTGTCCTCAACGAGTCTGAGTGTGGTAGTCCACGATGCTTGCTCGATTTCATCAGCACCGCCGATGGATAACCCGCTTGATACAGCATCGTAGAGCCTTTCATACTCCGGCATTTGTGCGCGTCTGCGTTCCCTATCTGCTTTTTCAAAAAGCGAGATGAAGTATTTGTCTATTGCCACTCTGTATCCGTCAGGCAAATCCTTTGTTGCAAGGCGGCTTTTCACACCAAGAAGCGCTCTGAGCTTATTTTCCGTATACTTGATTGCCGCAGTAACACGTCTTTTCAGGTCCTCTGCCTTTGAAAGGGGTAGATACTCTATTTCCAGTCTGCACTTAACACTGTGCGTGCAGAGCGAGCCGCGAAACGCACTTCTTTTGATTACGGCGCTCTCGTAGCCCTCCGTGCTGAATATTTCCCCGCTCTCCCAAAGCTCGCTTATGAGAAGGCGCATTGCGCCAAGAAGATGAGAAGTAAATACCGCTTCGTTTTCACCCCTTGCAAATTTGCTCTTGCGCCAGTCGTAGTCCGAGAGATATGCAAGCATTGCCGCGACTCCGTCATTGCCCATTTTTGCAATATCACAAAGATAAAACTCCTTAAACTCGGCGCTGGAAATCGCCTCGAAGATAAACGGCCTTATTTTCTCTATGGGACATTTGAGCCTGTGAACAAAGCAGTAGTCCTGCACCCAGAGAGTCATATTTGAATCAATAGATGGCAAATCGCTCCTATACTCCGCCCAAAGGTCTACAAGAATTTCAAGTCCCCTTTCTGCCGGTATGATATCCGGAAGATTCAAGACCTCGTATATATAGAGATATAGGTAGGAATAATCGGTTTTTATATACTTGCCGCGGCGCAGCATATCGCGCCAGTAAAAATAGTAGTTCTTCTGTACGGTCGTGAACTGAGAATACTGCGGCATATATGAGAAGAAGGGGGCAAATTCGCATTTTTCCGCCTTAACGTCGTAATAAAGCAAGGCGGCTTTTCTGAAATTTCCGTAAAAATCAAACTTGTCCGCTATCCTTTTGATAGTTACCGAGCGAACAAGTCCGTCGGAAAGGGAGTATTTTATTTCGTCTGCTGCCGTTCCGTCCTTCGATATTGTTAGCGTAGTGCTTTTCCCGTCCGAGCCGGATGCGCTGTCCTCTTTTTCAGGTATTTGTACTTCAAAAACCTTCTCCTTTGTTGAGAACGGGGGTAAAGTCGGACGACTCTTTTTAGGGAGCAATTTCTCAACGTCCCAGAAATCGTCTCTTTCGTTTTTTGACACAGTATCCCCCCCTTTTTTAAGGCTTTTCGCAGTATTAAACAGTTAACAATTCATTTTAACATAAAAATCGTTAATTGTCAATCGATTTGAACCTAAAAGATATTTTAAACCAAACCGCGTTTTTTAAAATTAGCACTTGCATTTGGAGCTTTTTTGTGCTATAATAATGCTGACTAAATTAGTTAAGGAGAAAACACAATGAAAAAACTCAAGCTCACCCTTATTGCTTTGGCAATTTTTGCGCTGCTTTTCGCAGGAATTTCCATTGCGGCTTATGCAAGCAACTCGGGCGAAGATGATTCAGATGTGAAAATATGGCACAACATAACTTTGGCAAGCGACTTTATTTACAACGTCTATCTCCCCGTCGAGTCCGACATCACCCAAATTACCGTTGACGGCACAGAGCTTTCATATGTTGGCGTGCAAAACGCAAACGGTGTTTTGTGCTACAGATTCAGCATTCCCGTTGCTCCGAAAAATGCAGCGGATACCATAACTGTAGTTTACGGAGAGGATACCCTTCTGACATCCGTCATCGAATATGCCGACCAGGCTCGCTCCGAGTATCCTAACGATGAAACGCTTGCAGCTCTGCTTTACTCTGTTAAGGATTACGCAAAGGCTGCCGCAGTATACTTCAATACAAACGCGGGAGACTACGAGTACAGCCCCGATCAGACGGAGGCCCTTGGTACACGTCCCTCTTCTCCTAACTCTACCGTGCTGTCCGTTTTGAAGGGCGCTACAATCTCGCTTGACGGTGAGATCGGTTATAAATTTGCTCTGAAGAACACCACCATCGACTTAAATAACGTAAGCTTCACGTACAATTACAACGGAGTTGAAACGGTAAAGACGAAGTCGGAGGCCAAGCGG
>JAZRNI010000193.1:0-5357 GCA_045648105.1 Eubacteriales bacterium
CGTCGGATGCCGCGGCACTCTGCCTTAAGAGCGGAAATGCCTGCATATTGAAATGCGGCAAAGAGGCGCACAACTCCTCTCTTGCTATAGTGGAGGCGTTGCGCTGCGGTCTTGTTGAGGCAGGTGTACCTGCTGACGCCGTAAATTTACTCAGCGACACGAGCAGAAGCGGCGCAAACGAGCTTATGCGGGCAAGAGGATACGTTGACCTGCTAATTCCGCGAGGCGGCAAGGGTCTTATCAAGGCCTGTGTCGACAATGCTACTGTTCCCTGTCTTGAAACGGGAACGGGAATTTGCCATATTTACGTCGACAAATGCGCGAGGCTCGATATGGCGCTCAATATAGTAGAAAACGCGAAAACGAGCCGTCCGTCCGTATGCAATGCGTGTGAGGTCTGCCTTGTTCACAAGGACGTTGCCAAGGAATTTTTACCATTACTCAAGGAAAGACTATGCAATTCTCGCGAGGATGCAGGCAAGGTGCCTGTAAAGCTGATTCTGGATGCACAGGCGAGAAAAATCATAGACGGTATTATTGCGGGTGATGATGATTTTGACACGGAGTTTTTGGACTATATTTTAGCTGTAAAGGTAGTCGACTCGCTTGATGAGGCTATTACACACATAAGCGCGCATTCGACGAGTCATAGTGAAGCGATAATCACCGATGACCCCACCCGTGCAGAGAAATTCACGAAAAACGTTGACAGTGCGGCGGTATACGTTAACGCATCAACCCGCTTTACGGACGGGGGCGAGTTTGGACTTGGGTGCGAGATGGGCATATCCACGCAAAAGCTGCACGCACGCGGACCTGTGGGATTAAATGAGCTTACGACCTACAAGTATGCGATTTTCGGAAACGGACAGATAAGGTAGGAACTGATATGAAAATAGGAATGATTGGCGCGGGAAATATGGGAGGTGCCCTCCTGCGTGCGATAGCCGCGGCAGACGGTAACGAGCTATACGTTTTCGATGCGGACGCAAGCAAGGCGACAGCGCTTGCAAAGGAGACGAAGGCAACGGTAAGCCTTAGCGCAGAGGCGCTTAGCACGGAGTGTGACGCCGTATTTCTTGCGGTTAAGCCAAATATTATTGAGAGTGTAATAAAGGATATCCGAAAAAGCCTTAAAAAAAGCACCCTGCTCGTCTCTATGGCGGCGGGTGTTAAGATAGAACGCTTAACAGAATACGTAGGCTTTGATTTACCGATAATACGCATCATGCCAAACACGCCCGTTGCGGTTATGAGCGGTATGATAGTATACACGGAAAACTCGCAGGTTACAAACGATATGCTTTTTAGCTTCCAAGAAATACTCAAAAGTGCAGGCAGGCTTGACAGACTGCCCGAGAGCTTGATTGACGCTGAGACTGCCGTAGCGGGCTGTGGACCGGCGTTTGCTTACATGTTTATTGACGCGCTTGCAAAGGCGGGCTGTGAGTGCGGGCTTGAGAGCGAAAAGGCGCTTCTCTACGCCGCGGAGACAGTCAAGGGTGCGGCTGAGATGGTGCTTTTGGGCTCTGAGTCTCCAAGCGAGCTGACACGCAAGGTGTGCTCGCCCGGCGGCAGCACCATTGAGGGTGTGAAGGTCTTAGAGGATAAGGACCTTTACGGAGTTGTAAAATCCGCCGTTATCGCTTCGTTTGAAAAAACAAAAAAGCTTGGGAAATAAAGAAAAAGAGGCTCAACGAGCCTCTTTTTTGCTTGAGATATTCAATTAAGCCTTTTCGGCTCATCGGTAAGTCCGGCAAGATAATCAAGCGAAAGCTTATAGTAACTTCAAGCTTGGCGAAGCTAATCTTAAAACGATACGAGTATCTCATAACTCACGACTTGCCCACAAGGGCAGTCATAGTTTAGCGTGATACTCCGTTAAGGGCATCACGCTAATCTCGTCCTTTTTGTGTTTTGGATATCAATGCGTTGTGCGTGACGCGAGAGAGTTCTACACCCTTTTCCACGTTTTGGGGTTGAAGAGGATGAGCACGGGGAGTATTTCAAGTCTGCCGAGCATCATAGTCAAGGTAAGAATTATTTTTGAAAGCATACTGTACCCCGCGAAGCTTAAATATGGACTTACCGCCTCAAAGCCCGGTCCGATGTTAGATATACACGCAAGAGCTGCTGAAAAGTTAGAGAAAAATCCGTGCTTTACGGTATACTCGCCCGCGTCGGAGACGACGGTGATTATCTGTCCGTTTACGGTGTCAAAGGACAAAAGGAACACTGCCGCTATTAAAATGAATAGGTATAGCGTAATGAAGCTGAAAACGTCGCTTATGGTTTTTTCTTCAAGGCTCTTGCCCTCAAACTTTGCTTTAGGAACGTAGCGGGGGTTTATTAGCTTTCTGACGTTGATATAAGCGCCCTTTACTGCGATAATTATTCTTGAAAGCTTTATTCCGCCTGCGGTAGAGCCCGCCATAGAACCGATGAACATCAGCACCACGAGTGTAGTTGTGGCGAGCATAGGCCACACGTTAAAGTCGGTGGTTGTAAAACCTGCCGTGGTAACAATCGATGCGACCTGGAAGAAGGAATGTCTGAACGCCTCCTCAGTTGTAAAGCTCAGCGTGACGGACTCAAAGCGCCACAAAAGGTCTGTAAATACAAGAGCAACCGCCGCTATGACTATAATAAAATAGGTTCTGAATTCTTCGCTTTTGAGCACCTCTCGTACCTTGCCTATCAGCAAGAGATAGTAAAGGCTGAAATTGACTCCGAACAGGATAAGGAAAATCGCCATCACGTACTGTGAGAATGGATTGAATAAGGCTATACTATCGGGAATGAAGCCAAAGCCGCCGGTGCCTGCACAGCCAAAGGCTGAAAGCAAGCTGAAAAATAACTGCTCGCTTTCGTAACCCGGAATTGGTTTATCAAGCATAAGAATTACAATCTCAAGGACGGTCATACCGAAATAGATAAGGTAAAGTATTCTTGCCGTTACCTTCATTTTAGATGCGATTTTGCCGACCTGCGGACCCGGGCTTTCCGCGCGCAGGAGGTGCATAGAGGAGCCATCGTCACTTTCGGGAATGAAAATCAATACGAAAACGAGAACACCCATACCGCCTATCCAGTGCGAAAAGCTACGCCAGAACAGGGTGGAGTGAGACATTGCCGTAATATCGTTTATAATACTTGAGCCGGTCGTGGTAAAGCCTGAGGTTATTTCAAACCAAGCATCAATATAGTTCGGAATATCGCCGTTTATAACGAAAGGGATAGCGCCGAACAGGGTCAAAACTATCCATACGAGAGCCGTTAATGCAAAGCCCTCCTTCTGATAGAGCGCTTCACGCTCGAGCTTTAAGCGCTGTGATATAATTCCCAAGGCTAAAAGCGCTACGATGGGGACGATAAACGCCAAAACGTTTATAAATCCCTCCTTATATATGATGGCAACGGCAAGCGGCGCCAGCATAAGTATTGCCTCAAGCAGCATAATCTTGCCGAGTATTTTGCCAAGATTTTTATAGTTCATTGTTTACCCCTTATTCGATAATATCGCTCAGGTCATCGAAGTTTTCGTGCGTGGTAACAACGATGACGTTATCGCCAAGCTTGATAGAGTCATTACCGCTTGGGATAATAATCTCATTTTCCCTGATGATAGCGGCTATAAGACAGTCTTCCTTGACCTTCAAATTTTTGAGGGGCTTATCGTAGAAGCGTTCTTGCTTTTTGGCATAGAACTCCAATGCTTCAACACGGTCATCAACCAGCCTATACAGCGTGAGAACGTTACTGCCTCTCTTGTTCGCGAGAGCGCGGATGTAGCTGAGAATACGGTTAGCGACGATATTTTTTGGGGAAACGTTATTGCGTATTCCAAGCTCGTCAAGCATACCGTTGAGGTCATCGCCCTTGATTTGCGTGATAGTCTTTTTGAGATTCATTTTGTTTGCAAACATTGAAACGACCATATTTTCCTCATCAATATCAGTCAGAGCAACGAAGGCGTCCATTGCTCCGATTCCTTCCTCGATAAGCAGGTCGTGGCGCGTGCCGTTTCCGTGAATTACCGTTACACGGGGTAGGTCCTCTGCAAGCTTTTCGGCAACGGCTCTGTCACTTTCAATGAGCTTAACCTTATATTTCTTTTTGGACAGCTCGTGCGCAAGATAATATCCTATCTTGCTGCCGCCAACTATCATAATTTTCTTTAAGGGAGATTTTACAAGATTGACCTCTGCCAAAAAATCGATTAGCGACTTTGAGTCCGAGGTAAGATGAATACGGTCACCTATAGCAATAACAAAATTACCGGTGGGAATAAAGATATCCTTACCGCGCTGAACGGCACAGATAAGCACCTTATTCTGCAGCTTTTTACCAAGAGATATAAGTGTCTCGCCAATCAAGGCACAGCCCTGCTCCGCAACTATTTCGACGAGCAGAACTCTGCCGTCTGCGAAATGCTCAACCTGCGCGATGGACGGCAGGTTTATAAGGTCGAATATTTCGGTCGCGGCATCCATTTCGGGATTGACTATCATAGAGATACCTAGCGCATCCTTCATATCCATAATTTGTTTTCTGTAATCGGGGTTTCTGACACGGGCAATAGTGTTTTTCACACCTACTTTTTTTGCTACGAGGCAGGCAAAGACGTTCAGCTCGTCGCTGTTTGTAAGCACGATTGCAAGATCTGCGCCTCTGACGCCGGCTTCCCGCTGTATATCAATACACGCGCCGTTACCGATGACACCGGACACGTCGTATTTTCCGATAAGGGTTTCTATCTTATCCTTGTCCTCATCTATTATTGTGAGATTGTGCCCCTTTCCGGACAGGTTTTTCAGTATAGTCTTGCCTATAGTTCCAAGACCGATAATGACAATTTTCATAGGTCGGTGTGTGTCTCCTTGATAAACTCAATAAGTTTAATGTATATATTTTAACATATATTTATCGAAAATACAAGAGTCTCGCCAAAAAACATAGCGAGACTCCTCTATAGTTTTTATATTACACTATTCTTTCTTTGAGAACCTTTAGCGACTGTCTTACCATCTCGTCGCCGAGCTCCTTGTTTGCGCCGCGCGCGCTCTCGGTGAACCAATGCTTTTTGTCATCAATTCTCGAAAGGTCAACGGTGTCGGGATAGAGCGACATAAGAATAGAGCATTCGTACTTGCCTGCGTGGTCGTAGCCCGTTGCGTTCTGCACGTCGGTACTCATCGTGGGGATAACCTTAATCCAGTTGAAGGGGTTGTTTGCTCCCTCCAACTGCTCGTAATAATTGGCATAGGACTCACTGCCCCACCAGCCTTGTCCCATCGTCTCCTCCAAATACTCCATTGTGGCACGCTTTGCCGCCAAACGGTAGCACAGCGTCATGG
>JAZRNI010000194.1:0-8290 GCA_045648105.1 Eubacteriales bacterium
CCTATTCTTTTTGCGCTCAGCTTCAGAGCATCCTTAGATATATCAAAGGCGCAAAGCCTTGGGGACACACGATTGCTTTCAAGACTTTCCAGCACGCATTTGGTGTAATAGCCCTCACCGCATCCAATATCAAGCACTGCGGGCGACTCTATGCCCTTTGCGTGCTCCAAAGCAGCATCAGAAATCGCATTTGCAAGCGGAAGGTAGGCACCCGTGTCAAGAAAAGCGCGCCTTGCAAGGAGCATTTCCCTGTTATCGCCGTGCACCGATTTAGCGTTTGATAAAAGAAAATTATAGTAGCCGTCACGGCTTTTATCGTAGCAATGCCCCCTTTCGCACACAGCAGAATTACCGTCAAAGCGCACAAAGCGAGACATACATTTAGGACACTTAAAAATCATTTTTGATTCCTTTGGGAGTTTATTTGTATGCGATATAAGAAAATTTGAATGCCGGTTAGCAGAAAATTCGCAAGACGAGGCGTAAGGGCGCAAGGAAGACGAAGGTGTAGTTACCTGCTCCGAGCCGACCGCGTTGCCCGACAGATTTTGCACCGAACTCCCCGTTCATTCAAGAAATCGTCAAGTGCGAGGCGTAAGTGAGCGAGCGAAATGAAGTCGTAGTTACCTACGCCGATTTGAGCGAGCCGAGCGACAACGAAGCAACTGGCGGTTTATTGGATGAACATACTATCTCCGTAATGTATGCGATATAAGAAAATTTGAATGTTGGTTAGTAGAAATTGTCGTAGACGAGGCGTAAGGGCGCGAAAATCCCGACGGCATAGTTCCCTATGTCGAGGGATTTGAGTCGACCGACAACGAAGTATACGGCAATTTATACAATCAACATCGCATCGCCGAAGGAAAAGAATCGATACCTCTCCCCCACCGCTTCCTTGTAAGCGTTCATAATATTTTCTTTGCCCGCGAGGGCGCTGACTAGCATTATCAGGGTGCTTTCGGGCAGGTGAAAATTTGTTATGAGGGCGTCTGTGGCTTTGAATTTGTAGCCGGGGTAGATGAATATTTCGGTTTCTCCCTCTATTGGAAGGACGGTGCCGTCGGGAGCTGAGGCGCTTTCGAGAACTCTTGCGCTCGTGGTGCCGACGGCTATAATTCTGCCGCCGTTCTTGCGTCTTTCGTTAATTTCCTTTGCTACGCTGTCGGGAACGAAGAAGTACTCGGAGTGCATAAGATGCTCCTCTATTTTATCGACCTTGACCGGGCGGAAGGTACCGAGTCCCACGTGCAAGGTTACCTCGCCGTAGCCGACACCCTTTGCCTTGATTTTCTGAAGCAGCTCGTGTGTGAAATGAAGTCCCGCGGTGGGCGCGGCGGACGAGCCCTCGGTCTTTGCATAGACGGTCTGGTAGTCGTCCTTATTTTTAAGCTTTTCAGTGATATACGGCGGAAGCGGCATATTGCCTATGACGTCCAGCACCTCGTAGATTGAAGCGTATTTTTCGGTATCGTACTCGAATTTTACTATGCGGTTGCCGCTTTCAAGCACGTCTGTAACGCTAGCCTTAAGCTCGTCTGCGAAGTGGAAGGATGCGCCCGTCTTAGCGCGCTTACCGGGCTTAACGAGGGTTTCCCACTCGCCGTTGTCCTGCATACGCAGGAGCAAAAGCTCGATTTGAGAGCCGGTTTTATCGCTCGTGCCGAGAAGCCTTGCAGGGATAACCTTTGAAGAGTTAACGACGAGCATATCCTCGGGATTTAAGTAATCTATAATATCGCTGAAAATTTTGTGCTGTGTTTTGCCCGTCTTACGGTCAACTATCATAAGACGGCATCCGTCGCGGTGGGCGCTTGGGTGCTGAGCTATAAGCTGCTCGGGGAGCTCGTAATAAAAGTCGTGGGTTGAGAGGGGTGTCTTTATTCTGTCATTTTGTATTTTTCCGTCGATTTTTTGCATAATGCGTTCCTTTTTTCTAAAAGTTCATATAATGAAGTATAGCAAGTACATTATATATCATTTAAAATATTTTTTCAAGGGAAATAGATAAATGAAAAAAATTATTTTTCGCGGTGCGGCAAGCGCGCTTATTACCCCGTTTTCGGGCGGCGAAATTGACTATAACGCCCTTAAAAACATAATAGATATGCAGATTGAGGGCGGAATTAACGCTATGGTGATTGGAGGAACGACAGGCGAGGCGGCGACACTCACAGACAAAGAAATGGACGCTCTTTACTCATTTTGCTCGTCATACGTTGGGGGGCGTGTCAAATTAATCCTCGGAATCGGCTCAAATGACACTCATCGTGTGCTGGAGCGTTGCCGTCTTTACAACGGCCTTAATATTGACGGATATTTAGTTATTACACCCTACTACAACAGGGGCACGCAAAAGGGGGTTATCGAGCACTACAGGCGCATAGCAGACGCATCGCGCCACCCCATTATACTTTATAACGTTCCGTCGAGGACGGGCGTAAATCTTTCGCTTGAGGACGTTGACTTGCTTTCAGACGAGGAAAACATAGTAGCAATCAAGGAAGCGGGCGACAGCGCAAAGCGCCTTGTGGCGCTTGCAAAAATGAAGGAAAAAATCGCGCTTTACGCAGGCTGTGACACGCAGATATACACGGCACTTGCGCTTGGGGGACTTGGAGTTATATCGGTAATTTCGAATTTGCTTCCGAAGCGCACTGCCGATTTATGTAAGAGCTATTTTGACGGCAATCACGCCTTTGCCCTTGAGGAGCAGCTCGCTCTGCTTCCGTTTATAAACAAAATGTTTTCCGAGACTAACCCCGCGCCAATAAAGTGGGCTATGAGCAAGAGCGGCCTTTGTAAAAACGAGCTGAGGCTGCCTATGCACCCCTGCGAGCTTGAGTAAAAATAAAACGGGCGAGGAATCTTTTTAAATGTGCCTCGCTCCGTATTTAATACTAATTTCGCCTATTAAAGTCGAAAGCCTGCGAAATTTCGCAGGCTTTCCTAATTTTATCAAGCTTCGTTTTCCGTTTTTCATCAGCAACACGCAATTTATGCAGTTAAGATGTGACGACGAGTGAAATTAGCCAAGACAAGGCAAAACAAGCAAGGAAAATGAAGCCGTACTTACATACGGTGACTTGACCGAGTCGCAGCTTTAACGATGTATTGGACTGTTTTTACCCTTTTGTGCTGATGGCGGAAAAATTGTTCAAGACAAGGCAAAACAAGCGAGGGAAATGAAGCCGTATTGACATACGGCGATTTGACCGAGTCGCAGTTTTAACGATGTATTGGACTATTTTTACCCATCAGGGTTGTTTGCCGATATAAGCTTGGATGCCCCCGTCAACGTAAAGGATTTGTCCGTTTACGAAGTCAGATGCTTCGGATGCTAAGAATACGGCGGGGCCTGCGAGGTCCTCGGGGTTGCCCCAGCGGCCTGCGGGAGTTTTCGCAACGATGAAGCTGTCGAAGGGGTGACGGCTGCCGTCTGCCTGTCTTTCACGAAGGGGTGCTGTCTGAGGGGTTGCGATATAGCCGGGGCCGATGCCGTTACACTGAATGTTATACTCGCCGTACTCGGACGCGATGTTTCTTGTGAGCATCTTAAGTCCGCCCTTTGCGCTTGCGTATGCGGAAACGGTCTCGCGGCCGAACTCGCTCATCATAGAGCAGATGTTGATAATCTTGCCCTGTCTTCTCTTCATCATTGAGGGGAGAACTGCTTTTGCGCAAATGAAGGGCGCGTTAAGGTCAACGTCGATTACCTGTCTGAACTCCTCTGCCTTCATCTCGTGCATAGGAATTCTCTTGATGATGCCTGCGTTGTTAACGAGAATGTCAACCTCGCCGACCTCCTTTTCGATAGCGGCTACCATTGCGTTTACAGCGTCCTCGTCGGTAACGTCGCAAACGTAGCCCTTAGCGTCGATGCCCTCAGCCTTGTAGGATGCGAGTCCCTTATCAACAAATTCCTGCTTAAGGTCATTGAATACGATTTTTGCGCCTGCGGTAGCGAGAGCCTTTGCGATAGCGAAGCCAATGCCGTAGGATGCGCCTGTAACGAGAGCGACCTTGCCTGTAAGGTCAAAATTCTGTGTGTTTGCCATAGTCTTTATCTCCTTATTATCTTAATTCCTTAGTTTCGATGTGGTCCATATCGGTAAATTCCTGATTCTCACCGCACATAGCCCAGATGAACGAATAGTTTTTCGTACCAACGCCCGAATGGATAGACCAAGAGGGTGAAATTACAGCCTCCTCGTTGTGCATAACGATATGGCGTGTTTCCTTAGCCTCTCCCATCATATGAAAGACGGCGTCGTTCTCGCCCATATCGAGATAGAGGTAAACCTCCATACGTCTGTCGTGAGTATGGCAAGGCATAGTGTTCCAGTTAGAGCCGACGGCAAGCTCGGTAAGTCCCATCGCAAGCTGGCAGGATTTCATAACCTCGGGGTGTATGTACTGATTGATAACGCGATTATTGCAGTCCTCAACGCTGCCGCAGGGCACCTTGCGCGCCTTGGTGATGTCGATTTTTACCGTGGGGTATTCCTTGTGCGCGGGGCACGAGGTAACGTAGAATTTAGCGGGATTTGACTCGTCAGCGCTTGAAAACTCAAGCTCGCGGTGGCCAAGACCTACGTAGATACCGTCGCGCGGATTCATCTCGTACACCTCGCCGTCAACCTTGATAACGCCCTTGCCGCCTATGTTGATACAGCCAAGCTCACGGCGCTGTAAAAAATATTCCGCAGCGAGCTCACGGCCTGCCTCGAGGGTAAGGGTCTTTTTGACGGGCATCATACCGATAACTATGATTCTGTCCGTATGGCTATATACCATTTTTACGTTGTCGGGGGTAAAGAGACCCGAGATATGGAATTCCTCACGGAGTCTGTCCGTTGTATAATACTTAACGTCCTTTGCGTTAGATGCGTCTCTGACTTCCATTTTGCAATAATTCTCCTTATTATAAATATTTATCCAGTAACATTGTAGCACAGCTTATATAAAAAATCAAGAGCGAAACGGGCAAAGAACAAAATTTATCATTGCGTTTTTTGTAAAAAGCGCGAAGCAACGAAGGAGTTTAATGCATATTTTGCTCGGTGCTTGAGAATAACAAGAGTGATACACATCTTTAAGAAAAGAGGAGAAAATTAAAAAATGAGCGACATAAATAAAATAAACGAAAAGAAAGGCGAGGAGGTGCTTCTTAACGAGCTACAGTTTTTCACGAAGGAGAAGCAAAAGGAAATCAAGGCGATGCTGAAGGGCCTTGAGACGGACATCGGCATTTGCGCGAGCAAGGGCAGCGAGGGCGACAATCTCGTGCTTCTCAATATGCTTGACGAGCTATGCGACCTTTCGCCAAGGCTGAAATTTATGGACTGCGAGGACAAATTTGAGCGCGTGCCATCGTTTGGTCTTTACCGCGAGGACGGGGCGAGCGCGGGCGTAATATTCAGCGGTGTGCCCGGGGGACACGAGATTGATTCCGTCGTTTTTGCGCTTTATAACCTTGGGGGCGGAGCAAAGGAGGTCAGCCAAGACCTGCAGGACAGAATCAAGAGGATAAACAAAAGGGTAAAAATAGAGATAGCAGTTACCTTAAGCTGTCCTCACTGCCCGAAGGCGGTTATCAACGCGCAAAGAATCGCAATTCTGAGCGAGAAGGTAACGGCCGAGATGATTGACGTGGAAATGTTCCCCGAAATTCGCGAAAAATACAATATCCAAAGCGTACCGACACTTATTGTAAACGGACACACGGTACAGCTCTCCGACACGGGCATTGAGGGCATACTTTGCGCCATTGAAAAGGAAATTTAAGACTACGCCCATGCGCGCGCTTAGCGGCGCTATACTGATACGCGGATTTGCGGGGAGCGGAATAAATATGAGTGCTGGTCTGTTCCTGAGCGCACTTTCAAGGGATATTGGGGTAGGAATAGGTCCGCTTTCGCTTTATTTTTCAGTAGCATCGGCGGTGATGATTATCTGGCTCCCAATAGCGGGCAGGCTTATTGAAAAATACCCTCTCAAGTGGCTTTTGGTAATTGCGGGACTTTTGCAGGGGCTTTCCTTTGCGTCAATCGGGCTTGTTGGGGGAGTTATCGGCATTTACCTGCTCGCGGTACCGCAGACGCTCGGCGCGGGTATTTTGGTAAATTTGCTCGGCCCTATCGTAATACAAAAGTATTTCCCGAAAAGGCGCGCGCGACTGCTTGGAATACAGATGGGCGTCGTATGGATTTTCGCATCGGTGCTCTTGCCTCTTATATCAATAGCGATAAAAAATATCGGCTGGCGCATAAGCGCCGCCGCACTTGGCATCTTAAGCTCCGCGGTCAGCGTTTTTTGCGCGTTTTTCCTGTTAAACGGTGAAGATGCGGAGGAAAAGCGCCACCCCGTGTCACAAAATACGCCTCTTGGCTCGGAGGAAGAGGAAAGCGCCCGTAAGCACTCGTTTATCTTTTTTTTACTTCTTGCGTTCTTTATCTCCATTAGCGGAATTGCGGGTTTTACCCAACACGTGCCGAAATACGCGCAGTCACTTGGCTACAAAATAACAGACGCGGGATTTTTTGCGTCAATCGGGGCTATCGGCAGCTCGCTTGGCGCGTTTACCATCGGGCTTATTTCTGAGAAAATCGGCGAGAGGCGAGGCTCTTACGCAGTTATCGGAATATGGCTTTTAGCCGTCGTGGGGTTTTTATTTTCGGGGCACGGTAAGGTGATTTTTGCGCTTTCCTCGTTTTTGTTTGGAATTTCGAGCGCGAGTGTGGGAATACTGATGCCATCTCTTTGCTCGAGGTTTTTTGACAAGGCGGACTACGCGCGTCTGTTCTCGCGCATATCTATCGGCGCGCCTCTTGCATCGCTCGTGCTTTTACCGTTATACGGCTATATATACGACTTTGCAGAGAGCTACCTTGCGGTGCTTTGGCTTCTTATAGCGCTTTTGGCGATTGCCGCTGTGTTTATTTCTCTGACGCGCAAAGGCAAAAAAGCAAAAAACGAGCAAGAATAGAAGGCTTTTTATCCTTTTACTCTTGCTCTTTACTTATTCAAATAAAAGCTTATGAAGCTCGTCGACTGTTTTGAGGTAACAGTCGCAGTTTTTGCGCATAAAGCTTTCGATTGTGGGCACGTTATACGCCCAGCCTGCGGCTGCAAAGTCCGCCCCCGCAGCGCGAGCCATATCGTAGCCCGGCTTCAGGTCGTCGACCACTAAAATTTCACACGGGGTGAGATTAAAGTCGCGCATAAGGGCAAAAACAGTATGGGGCGCGGGCTTGCGCTCCTCTTTGGGAATGTCCCAGCCGAAAATGCGGTCGGGCATTGGGAGCGAGTTATGCTTATAATCTCTCTCAATATAGTGCCCAAAGGAGTGCGAGCTGACTGCGATAATGCCGCCCCGTGCGCGAAATTCGCTTATAATCTCGCGGATTCCCTCGTAGGACGAGGGGATATGGTTTTTTACAAAATCAGACCAGAAGAGCTCTTCCTCTTTCGTTTCCTCTTCCGTAAGGCCTACCTCGTCGCAAAGAAGCGACATAATACCTGGGTGGAAGTTTTTTTCAAGGTAGCTTTCAAGCGTATACTTATTTGCAAGGTGGGGGCGTGCGATTTTTAAGTACTCCACAAAGGCGGGAAAATGTATTTTTGCAGTACTGTCAACTACGGTATCGTCGTGGTCCAGCACTAAGCATTTATACCTCATTGTTAGTCCTCTCGTTCTTTTTATTTAAGTTGAGAAACGTTACACGGGGTGTACTTAACGACAGGTCGCTGCGCTCTACCGTGAGCGACTTGCCGTGGCAAAGAAGCTCCCATTCCTCTCGCGAGCCGCCAAAGGAAATATCCTTAAGGCTGTCACAGCCCGAGAAAACGTCGTCGTCCTCAAGCTCGCGGATAGAATAAGGAATTGCAATACGCGAAAGAGACGAGCATTTTGCAAAGGCGTCAAAGCCTATTGACACAAGGCTGAGTGGCAAAATAAGAAGCGAGAGCGAGCTGCAGCCGCGAAACGCGCGCCTGCCGATATGAGTAAGACGCGCGGGCAGGTCAACGGCCTTCAGCGAGCGGCAGCCCTCGAAGGTAGACTCGTCGATGAGAGTCATATTCTCGGAGAGCTTGACGCCCTCGAGTGAAAAGCAGTTGGCGAACGCATTAAATTCAAGCAAAATACAGCTGTCGGGCACGGTCACGTCAAAGAGATTGAAGCAGAACGCAAATGCGCTCGCTCCTATCATATAGACGCTCTCGGAGATATGGAGAGAGGTGAGAGAGGCGCAAGCCTCAAACGCGCCCTCCCCTATTCTCTTTACCG
>JAZRNI010000195.1:0-9286 GCA_045648105.1 Eubacteriales bacterium
TTGACGGTGTTGAGAGAAAAATCGACGAGCAGATGCTTATGATTACCTCAAACGACCGTCCCGTTGCCATAGCAGGCGTTATGGGCGGAGATATGTCGAAGATTGAGGACGGCACAACGAGCCTCTTGCTTGAAAGCGCTACCTTCAACGGCGTTAGCGTGCGTAAGACCACCGGCCGCCTTTCACTCCGTACCGACGCGTCTATGAGATACGAAAAGATGCTCGACCCCGAGCTCTGTAAGACCGCTACCGAAAGATTTTTAAAGCTCATGACCGAGTACGATAAGGACGCTGCCGTTATAAGCGCGTTTACCGACTCATACGTAAATAAATACCCGAAAATCACGCTTGAATTCGACAGGCGCTACGTAGACAGATACACGGGCATAAATATCCCGAACGAAACTATCGAAAAAACCCTCACAGGCCTCGGCTTTGAGGTAGTACGCAAGGGCGATGACTTCACAGTAACCGTACCAAGCTGGCGCAGCACTAAGGACGTCACTATCAAGGCGGACATCATTGAGGAAATCACCAGAATTTACGGCTACGATAACTTTGAGGTGTTCACCTCGGAAAGTGCGCTCCTGCCCGTTCGCGAGGAAACTAAAAAGACCGTCGAGGACAGAATGACAGACCTGCTCGTAAAGAGCCATATGCTCCACGAGGTACACTCGTACATCTGGTCAGATGCGAAAAAGGAAAAGGAGCTCGGCATAAGCACCTGCAAAAACGTAAGGGTAATCAATGCTCAGACTCCCGACCACCAGTATCTGCGCTACTCAATGATACCCACCCTTCTCATCTTCGCAAAGGAAAATAAATCCTACGCCGATACCTTCGGTATCTTTGAAATCGGGCATACCGTCGAGGGATTTCTCGATAACGGCTACTGCAACGAGAAAAAGAAGCTCGGTATCGTTCTCTTCTCAAAGACCGAGAGTGAGGAAGCTCTCTTTATGAGAGGCGCTGACATAGTTCGCTTGCTCTGCTCGGATATACTCCACCAAAGCCCCTCCTTTGAAAGCACGGATGCGCAGTTCGACTATCAGCATCCGAAAAATACCTTCTCGGTTCTTCTTTCGGGCAAAAAGGTCGGCTATATCTCCGTAGCTCACCCCGAGGTGCTTTCAAACGTGGATAAGAAATGCTCGCTTGCGTTTATCGAGCTTTCAACCGAGGATTTTGCATCTGTGACGGCATCAAAGCTCCAATATGCAGAGCCTTCAAAATTCCCGTCCGTAGATATTGATATGACCTACAACGCTGCTATCGAGGGACTTGACTTTGATAAGCTTACCGAGCGCGCAAAGAGCGTAACGCCGCTCCTTAAGCAACTACTCGTCAAGGACATCTACGTTGCGGACGGAAACTGCGCGCTTACCCTGCGCTACAGCTTCTCTTCAAACGAAAGGACCCTGACAAAGCAGGAGCTGCAGCTCGAAACGGAGAAGATTTCCGCATCCCTTAAGGAATTTAACCTTACTCCTAAATTTTAAAGCAATAAAGATACCTCCAGAACACTATAAAATCTGTCATACAGATAGATATTAAAGCAAAGGGCTGAACGAAAACAAGCGTTCAGCCCTCAAAATTTTCCGTTCGGAAAGCAAAAAAAGGAAAATTAAAACAGTCCGAAATGATTGACATTGCGGCGCTTTTATGATACAATATGGTACAATGGGTTAGAATGGGTTTAATTTACCAACTATATTATCTAAAAGGAGAATTTTATGCCAACAGGTGAAGAAATCTTACAGCTTGTCAGCAGTCTTATTTGGCTGCTTGCGGGTGTCGGTGTGTTCATTGTCGGAATGAACTTTATGAGCGACGCGCTTGAAAAAAGCGCGGGCGGCGGAATGAAAAAAATGCTTGAAAAAATTAGCAATAACCGCTTGTCCGGTGTCGGTATCGGAGCAGGCGTTACGGCAATTATTCAAAGCTCGTCAGCCACCTCGGTTATGATCATCGGCTTGGTTAACGCGGGCGTTATGACGCTTATGCAAGCAACTCCGATTATTATGGGCGCGAATATCGGTACGACGATTACCGGAGTTCTCGTAGCGCTCAAAAACGACTATTTCAATATGCTGATGTATCTTTCTGCATTTGCGGGAGTTATGATGGGCTTCTTTAAGAGCGAGAAGATAAAGCTCGCAGGCTTGCTTTGCTCGGGTCTTGGCTTGATATTCGTCGGACTTAACGTTATGAGCAGCGAGCAGGCTTTTGGAAACCCCCTCGTTGAATATTTGTTTACAAATATATTCAAGGCTATCGATTTTCCGCTTCTTCTGATTTTGGTTGGTGCTATTTTCACAGCGCTGATTCAAAGCTCGTCTGCGGCAACGGGTGTCGTTATTACGATGGTTGGTACGGGAGTGCTTCCTCTTGAGCTTGCGCTCTTTATTATACTTGGTGCAAACATCGGTACTTGCGTAACCGCCTTGCTGGCTTCCGTCGGTGCTAATGCAAACTCCAAGAGAATTGCCTTGATACACTTCACGTTCAACGTTATCGGTACGGTGTTATTCACAGCGCTTATTTGGATATTCAAAGAGCCTGCCGTGAATTTGCTCGTTTCGATATTCCCGGGAAGCGACCCTATGTCCTTGCAGATGCGCGTGTCCGTATTCCACGTTATATTCAACGTAACGACTACGTGCCTTTTGATTCCGTTTACAAGGCTGCTTGTTAAATACTCCTGTCTCGTCATTAAAGATAAGAAGGAAACGGAAAATACTATCGTGCTTAAATACGTTGACGACAGACTTTTGTCCACTACTCCCATCGCATTGATGCAAGTAAAAAAAGAAATGGATTATATGCTTGCCTTGGTGGAGGAAAATATGAATCTTTCCCTTGACGCTATGGAAAACGGAACGCTTAGCAACAGTGAGAAAATCAGAAATAACGAAGCCGTCATTGACTTTACTAACGGAGCACTTACAAAATTCCTGATTAAGCTTTCCGCAGGCGCATCTCCAAGTGAAGAGAGAGTGATTGGCTCGTACTTCCACGTTCTTAACGACCTTGAGCGTATCGGAGACCACGCCGAGAACTTTTACGAGATTGGAGAAGAAATGCGCTCAAAGAAGATTGAATTTTCAGCTCGCGCGCAATCCGATATTAAAAAGATGCACGAAACGGTTTTACAGATGCTTTATATATCCAAGGATGCATTTGAAAACCTGAACAATCACAGACTCAAAGAATTAACCGCTTTGGAAAATACGGTCGACGATATGAAAAAAGACCTTACGGCAAGTCATTTTTCACGCCTTGCGGAAGGAAATTGCAGTATGGAGGTAAGTCCTTATTACGCCTCGGCTGTAGCAGGTCTTGAGCGTGTGGCAGACCACCTCGTTAACGTCGGATACAGTATCATAAATCCCATCGGCTCTCAGACTCAAAATTGATTAAAAGTCAAACAAACAAATATTTAAGCCCCCGTTCGGTGACAGAACGGGGGCTTTTTCGTTTATACAAACCAAGCGCTGCCTGAAATTACAGCGTCGCTATTTTTACAAGTATATCGGATACCTTTTCCATTGCCTCACAGCTTATAAATTCAAAGCGCGAGTGGAAATTCTCACCGCCCGTGCAGATATTAGGGCAGGGCAGACCCATAAAAGAGAGCCTTGCGCCGTCAGTTCCGCCTCTTATCGGCACGATTATTGGTGTAATTCCACATTCAAGCATAGCGTCGCGCGCTCGCTCGACGACGTGCATACAGGGCTCGATTTTTTCCTTCATATTGTAATATGAGTCGCGTATATCAAGCTCTGCCGTGCCCTCGCCGTACTTTTTGTTTATTGCGTGGCAGGCATTGTAAAATTCCTGCTTTTTGCTTTCAAACTTTGCTTTGTCGTGGTCGCGGATAATGTAGTTAAGCCTTGCAAGCTCAATTTCACCGCTCATTGAAATTAAGTGATGGAATCCCTCGTACCCTTCCGTTTTTTCGGGAATTTCATCAGGTGCAAGATAAGAATTAAACTCGCAGGCTATAGTAGATGCGTTCTTCATCCGTCCCTTAGCGCTTCCCGGGTGGATAGATACGCCGTGAACGGTAAGCTTTGCGCTTGCCGCATTGAAGTTTTCGTACTCAAGCTCGCCTATAGCACCGCCGTCAACGGTGTAGGCGTAGTCTGCGCCAAAGCCCGCCACGTCAAAAAGGTCCGCTCCGCGTCCAATCTCCTCATCGGGTGTAAACGCTACGCAAATCTTGCCGTGCGGCAGGTCTTGGTCAATTATTTTCTCAAGCATCGTCATAATTTCGGCAATTCCCGCCTTGTCGTCAGCGCCGATAAGCGTCGTGCCGTCGGAATGTATAATATGCTGTCCCTTGTAATATTCAAGGTATGGGTACTCACTTACCTTAAGTGAAATGCTCTTCTCGCTGTTCATAAGAATATCTCCGCCTGCGTACTCCGTAACGCTGAGCCTTATATTCTCGTCGGGCGCTTCGGGCGAGGTATCCATATGCGCGATAAAGCCTATCGCGTCGCACTCACACTCGCAGTTTTTCGGCAGCGATGCGTATACGTATCCGTTTTCGTCAACTCTCGCGTCACAAAGACCCATTTGTAAAAGCTCCTTGACAAGCGCCTTGGCAAGTCTTAGCTGCTTTTTCGTGCTCGGACAGCTCTCGCTCGATTCATCGGATGCCGTGGGGTAGAGTGCATATTCTAAAAATCTTTCGTAGCTCTTCATTTTATTTGCCGTACCTTCTTTATTTTAATCCTTGTTAAGCTCTTTGTTTATTCTGTCGATAATCATACCGTATGCCACGGGGTTTCTTCCGCCCTCGGGTATTATGATATCGGCCTTTTTTTTGCTTGGCTCAACGAACGCCTCGTGCATCGGCTTAACCGTCGTCAGATACTGGTTAACAACCGAGTCAAGCGTGCGCCCTCTTTTCTTTACGTCTCTCATAATGCGCCTGATTATCCTCACGTCCGCATCGGTATCTACGAAGATTTTGAGGTCGAGCCGCTTCAGTATCTCCTCATTCTCAAAAATCAAAATACCGTCAAGCAAAATCACGCGGCTCGGATAGATGCGCTTGGTCTCACGGCGCCTGTTGTGAATTTTGTAATCGTAAATGGGGCAGTCCACCGCCTCACCGCGCCTGAGAATATCAAGATGCTTGATAAGCAAATCCGTATCAAATGCGTCGGGGTGGTCGTAATTAAGACGGCACCTCTGTTCGTATCCGAGCTCGGAATGCTCCTTGTAGTAATCGTCGTGTCTGATTACCGTTATTTTATCGCCAAAGGACTCGGCAATATTTCTCGCAAGGGTACTCTTTCCGCTTCCCGTACCGCCCGCTATTCCTATTATAATACCAGCGCTCATAAAACACCTCACCTCGTAACAGTCTTGTATATCAGCTCCTCTTTTTTCGCGGGAGCTCCCGTAAAGCTGTATACGGCTAAAAACGCATCCTCAGCCTTCTCGAAAAGACTCTCATCATCCGCATAAAGAGTTGCTAAGATATCACCCGTGTTAACTTTATCGCCTGTTTTCTTGTGAATTATCAAGCCGGCGCTGTAATTTATTTCGTCATCCTTCGTCATTCTTCCCGCCCCGAGCAGAACTGCCGTGTGACCGCATAGCTCGGTGTTCATCTTCTCAATATAGCCATCAAAGCGCGATACTATATCTCGGCTGTATTTCGCCGTCTTAAACCTTTCGGGATTGTCAATATAAGAGGTGTCGCCGCCCTGTGCGCCTATCCACTCCTTGAACTTTTCGTAAGCCTTGCCGTTCTCAAGATTCTCACGAGCGCGCGCCCGTGCCTCGTCTATCGAAATACCGAGTGCGAGCGATGCCATAGCTCCCGCAAGCTCAATGGAAAGCCGTGTCAAATCGGCAGGGCCGTTTGCGCGCAGGGTTTCTATCGCTTCCTTTACCTCGATAATATTTCCGACCCCGTGCCCAAGCGGCGTGTCCATAGAGGTAATAAGCGCCGCCACGTTGCGCCCCTTAAGAGTGCCTATGGCAACCATCTTTTTCGCCAGCTTCTCCGCGTCCCTTGCCGTTTTCATAAATCCGCCCGAGCCGTACTTGACGTCAAGCACGATGTTGTGCGAGCCCGCCGCAAGCTTCTTTGACATAATGGACGAGGAGATAAGCGGTATCGAGTCAACCGTGCCGGTAACGTCGCGCAGGGCATAGAGCTTCTTGTCGGCAGGCGCAAACTCACCGCTCTGACCGATAACGGCAATGCCGTGCCGCCTTACCTGCTCGAAAAATTCCTTTGGCGAAAGAGATGAGTTGTAGCCGATAAACGACTCCAGCTTGTCAACGGTTCCGCCGGTGTGCCCAAGTCCGCGTCCGCTCATCTTCGCAACCTTGCAGCCAAGCGATGCCGCAAGCGGCGCAACCACAAGCGTAGTCTTGTCGCCCACTCCGCCCGTCGAATGCTTGTCAGCGGAAAGGGTCGAAAACTCCGAAAGGTCAAGCTCGTCGCCCGACTTTGCCATAGCGTCCGTCAAAAGGAAGGTCTCCTCGTCATTCATACCTACAAGGCAAATAGCCATAAGCAGGCTTGAGACCTGATAATCGGGAATTTCTCCCCTCGTGTATCCGTTAACAAAGCCGAAGATTTCATCCCTCGTAAGCGCGTCTCCGTGCTTTTTTTTCATAATTATACCGTACATATCCATATAAAAGCACCCTTATAAATCCGTTTTGTCAAACCGTAACGGTAATATTTGTCCAAGCGTCACGGTCCTTATATTCTCACCGTCGGGTATCAGTATTTCAAAGCCGTCGGAGCAAAACTCAGCCATAACCTGCCTGCAAACTCCGCAGGGAGCTACGGCAAAGGAGTCCGTCCTCGTAAGATTTGCGCCCGCAACCGCAATTTTCAAAAACTCTCGCTCTCCCTCGCTCACAGCCTTAAAGAAGGCAACCCTCTCAGCGCACACCGTCGGCGTGAACGACGCGCTCTCTATGTTCGAGCCGAGATATACCTTGCCCGATTTCGTAAGCAGGGCTGCCCCTACCGCAAAGCGGGAATACGGGCAGTACGCCATCTCTCTTTCCTTAATCGCAAGAGCGCAAAGCTCCTTATCGGATATTCTTTCCATAGAGGAAAAGCTCCCTTCTATTTTAACACTTTATCTTTGATAATTTCACACGCATCGGGGGTAAACTCCACTCCGAGCATGTCACATACAAGCTTTGCTACGGCAGTAAAGCCCTGTATCTCGCCAAGACCCACACACCTTATCTTATCTCCGTATACAATAAGCGGAACTCTCTCGCGCGTGTGGTCAGTTGACTCGTCTCCGGGGTCGCAGCCGTGGTCTGCCGTGATTATCAGGCAGTCGGACTCAGCCATGCCCCCTATAAATTCACAAAGCCATCCGTCAAACTCGGAAAGCGCCCTCGCGTATCCGTCTATATCCTGCCTGTGTCCGTAGAGCATATCAAAATCAACGAGATTAACAAAGCAAAGACCGTTAAAATCCTCCTTCTGTATCTCACTCGTAATTTTCATACCCTCGGTATTTCCATGCGTTAAAAGAGCTCGGCTGATGCCCCTTGATGCAAATATATCCGTGATTTTTCCTACCGCAACGGTATCAAGCCCCGCACCCTTTATCGCGTCAAGCATAGTCGCCCTCGGCGGCTCGAGTGAAAAATCGCGCCTGTTCTCCGTGCGCTTAAAATTACCCGCAGTCCCTGTAAACGGTCTTGCGATTACGCGCCCTACCGCGTTTTCTCCCTTAAGAATCTCTCTTGCCATTCTGCAATATTCGTATAAAAGCGCAGGGGGAACTAAGTCCTCGTGTGCCGCTATCTGAAAAACGCTGTCAGCCGAGGTGTAAACGATTAAGTCGCCGCTCTTAAGGTGCTCCTCTCCGTAATCCTTGATTACCTCAGTGCCGGAATAGGGCAGATTACATAACACACCCCTGCCCGTCGCGCGTGAAAATTCGTCTAAAACCTCTTTAGGGAAGCCCTTTTCGTAGGTAGGCAGCGGTAAGGGAGAAATAAGCCCCGCAAGCTCCCAATGCCCGATAGTCGTGTCCTTGCCTCGGCTCAGCTCGCACATCGCGCCAACTGCCGCCGCGCTCTCGCCTTCCTTTTCTACGCAGTCTACTCTCGGGATATTGCCGATGCCCATTTTTTTAAGCGTGGGGACGTTAAAATACCTCGAGCTGGAAATTCTCTTCAAGGTGTTAGCGCCCAAATCGCCAAAATCGGAAGCATCGCTCGCGTAGCCTATCCCGAGCGAATCAAGCACTATCAAAAATACTCTTTTCATTTAAATTTTACCGCCGTGTTAAGCGCTATCTCCATCATCTCTGTAAAGGACTTCTGACGCGCCTCGCTGTCAACGCTCTCGCCTGTTATAAGATGGTCGGATACCGTGCACATCGCAAGCGCCCTCTTTTTAGCCTTTGCCGCGTTCATATAGAGCGCCGCCGCTTCCATTTCAACAGCCAGTACGCCCATATCTATCCATCTGTCCTTTGCGCTTGAATTTGCATTGTAGAAAATATCCGAGGAAAGCAGATTGCCAACGGAATATACTGCGCCGCACCTTTCCGCTTCCTCAATCGCCGCGCGCATAAGAGTATAGTCGGCAATAGGAGCGTACGTGCCCTCAAGACCGTACTGTACCGCATAGTTTGAGGTGGTGCAAGCGCCCATACCAAAGACTATCTCGCGCATTTTGACGTTTGGCGAAAGTCCGCCCGCAGAGCCTATTCTGATAATGTTCTCAACGCCGAAAAAGTTGTAAAGCTCGTAGGAATAAATGCCTATCGACGGCATACCCATACCACTTGCCATAACCGATACAGGAACACCCTTGTAGGTACCGGTATAGCCCTGAATACCGCGAACGTTGTTAACTAACTTTGCATCCTCTAAAAAAGTTTCGGCAACGAACTTCGACCTCAACGGGTCGCCGGGCATAAGCACGGTCTTAGCAAAATCTGCTGATGTAGCCTTAATATGCGGAGTATGTTGACTCATAATACTTCCTCCTAAATATCAATAACCGCTTCCGGTATCTTGATTTTTTGCAATTTTTACAATTCGACTGGTGCCCAAACGGTCTGCACCCAAGTTGATGAAATTCTCTGCATCTTCAAGCGAGCTAATTCCGCCTGCAGCCTTAATAAGCACGCCTTCACCCACGTTGGCGGCAAACAGTGCAACGTCCTCACGTGTGGCACCGGCAGTTGAGAATCCGGTAGAAGTTTTGATATAGTCAGCACCCGATGCAGTGACCAGCTCACACATCTTGATCTTCTCAGCCTCGGTA
>JAZRNI010000196.1:0-2658 GCA_045648105.1 Eubacteriales bacterium
CAAGCTCCGCAAAGGTGATAGAGAGCTTCTGCTTTTCGTGAAGGGTCATCTTGTCAAGACAAATCTGTTCAAGCACGCTGTGCGCCTTGTAAAGAATCGTTCCGCCGGGGGTCTCGTATACACCGCGGCATTTCATACCGACAAGACGGTTTTCGACAATATCAAGAATACCGATGCCGTTCTTACCGCCTATCTCGTTGAGAGCGAGTATAATTTCCTTTGCGCTCATTTTTTTGCCGTCAAGCGCTACCGGAATGCCCGCCTCAAAATCAAGCTCGATGTAAGTGGGCTTATCGGGTGCGAGAATCGGTGAGATACCCATTTCAAGGAAGCCGGGCTTTTCGTACATAGGCTCGTTGCCCGTATCCTCAAGGTCAAGTCCCTCGTGAGAGAGGTGCCAGAGGTTTTTATCCTTTGAGTAGTTTGTCTCGCGGTTTATCTTAAGAGGGATATTGTGCGCTTCCGCATAATCAATTTCCTCTTCACGCGATTTGATGTCCCACTCACGCCAAGGAGCGATAATGGGCATATTGGGAGCGAAGTGCTTTATTGTAAGCTCAAAGCGCACCTGGTCGTTTCCCTTACCCGTGCAACCGTGGCAAATTGCGTCCGCGCCTTCCTTTATAGCTATATCGACAAGTCCTTTTGCAATGCAGGGACGTGCGTGCGACGTTCCGAGAAGATACTCCTCGTAAACCGCGCCTGCCTTAAGGCAAGGCATAATATATTCGTCAACGTATTCGTCCGTAAGGTCGAGAACGTAAAGCTTTGACGCGCCGGTTTTTATAGCCTTTTCTTCAAGTCCCTCAAGCTCGTCTGCCTGACCGACGTTTCCCGAAACCGCGATAACCTCACAGTTGTTATAATTTTCCTTTAACCACGGAATGATAATCGAAGTATCAAGTCCGCCCGAATACGCAAGCACTACTTTTTTGATGTTTTCCTTATTCATTTCACTACCTCAGTTTTCAAGCGCAAAACGCGCGTTTTTTCCTTAAATTTCAAGTATGCAACTATTATACAAGCATAAAATGCGTTTGTCAAGAGGTTTTTTGAAAAAATATTCAGAAAATTTATTTTTTTTCGCCTTTTAAATGAATATATGCTGAATAATATGAATATTTATGCATTTTTGATGAATAAATGCATTTTTTCTTTTACTGCACCAAAAAACGCATCGCTTTTTAATTAATATGTAGCGTTTTTCCCAGGGAATTATCGGGAATTATAATTTAAGCTATACCCAAATTATCGATATATTTTGCACACAAGCGAGCGAAAAAACAAATAAAATTGAGGAAAACCTCAGGTTTTCTACCTTAATTTTCTTAAGCAGTATGAAAGGCATGAAATAGTAATAGAGGTACTGTGTATACCAATACCTCTATGTTTTTTATTCGTTTATGCCCAAATTGGCGAATAGATTTGGTGCAGAAAGCGTCGTTCTTCGCAGCGGTAGGCGTATTCACATACGTCGAGCTGCGAAAACGAAGCTAGAATAAAAAACTATAATTTAAACGAGGAAAACCTCAGGTTTTCTACCTTAATTTTCCGAGCAATATAAAAGGTATAGAATAATAATAGAGGTACTGCGTATAACAATACCTCTGTGTTTTTTATTCGTTTATGCCCAAATATATCGCCAATTTTAGCCATGGAATAGCTTTTTGGTCTGATACTTCGGCTCGCAGGTCAGATTCGCCCCCAGCTTTCTGAACGTGCTTACGTCAACCTGTGACAGAATTACCGAGGAGTGTACCTCGGTGCACTTAAGCGCGGGAATTACGTCAAGCGCCCTTTTTGCGTTATCGCTGTCGGCAGCGGATATTGCAAGAGCTATAAGCACCTCGTCTGTGTGAAGGCGGGGATTGTGATTGCCAAGGTAGGTCGTTTTGAGCTGTCCGACAGGCTCAAGGACGGATGGGGAGATTATATCGGTATCCTTATCTATGCCTGCTATCGCCTTAAGCGCGTTGAGCAACGCGGCGCTTGACGCGCCAAGCAAGGACGATGTCTTACCCGTAACTACTCTGCCGTCGTTAAGCTCGATAGCTACTGCGGGCATATCGGTCGCAGCCGCCTTATCAAGTGCCGCGCCAATGCATTTTCTCTCACTAAAGACGTCTATTTCGAGCCTTTGCATAAGCATCTCGATTTTTTGGACCTCTCCGTCCGCCGCCTGCTCCTCTCTCCTGCGGCAAAGCGCGCTATAGTAGCGGCGGATTATTTCCACTCTTGCCGCCTTCGAAACCGCCTCGTCGTCATAAATGCAAAAGCCTGCCATATTAACACCCATATCCGTAGGTGACTTATAGGGACATTCTCCAAGCATACCCGCAAATATTGCGCGAAGGACGGGGAAAATTTCCACGTCGCGGTTATAGTTTACAACAGTCTTGCCGTATGCTTCAAGATGAAGCGGGTCTATCATATTGACGTCGTTCAGGTCAGCGGTTGCCGCCTCGTAGGCGACGTTTACAGGATGCGATAGCGGTAAATTCCAGATAGGAAAGGTCTCAAACTTAGCGTATCCCGCATTGATACCGCGCTTTCTGTCGTGGTAAATCTGCGAAAGGCAGGTAGCCATCTTACCCGAGCCGGGTCCGGGCGCGCTTACTACCACGAGCGAGCGAGTGGTCTCTATATACTCGTTCTTGC
>JAZRNI010000197.1:0-8518 GCA_045648105.1 Eubacteriales bacterium
GTGTCGCGTGCCGAGATCGCTGTCGATATCGTTACGGCGAGTAAGAGGCAAAAGACATCCTGCGGCGGCAATTCTTCCCTCATCAATTACCACAGCTCCGTCGTGCAGAGGCGCTTTGTTGAAAAACAGGTTGCGAAGAAGGAAGGAGTTGACGTCTGCGTTGATGCTTATGCCGGTTTCGATTACGTCATCAATCTTAGTTGTGCGGGAAAGAACTATAAGAGCACCCGTCTTGGACGCCGAGAGATTCGTGATGGCGGCACAGATGTTGTCAACTGCCTTAAGATATATCTGCTTTTTCTTTTTTTGCTCTCCAAAGGTCAAAAAGCCGTTGACGGAGCCTGAGCCTAAACGCTCAAGACCGTCTCTGATTTCCGGTTGGAGAATTATCACCAGAGCAATAACGCCTACGCTGAATATTTCCGAGAAAAGGAAGAAAGTCGCACTGAGTCCCGTAAAATACGATATCAACGTTAAAATGGCAAGAGCTAGGATTCCTACAAGCAACGCGCCTGCCTTTCTTCCCTTCAGAAAACGGAATGCAAGGAAAATCAGCGATGCAAGAATAAGTATATCGATAAAATCAACTAACTGAAAGTTGATAAATGAGTTTTTGAGTGAGCTGAAAAAGGCTGAGAGCTGACCGTCACCCGAGGCCAACGCCGTAAGTAAACAAAATTTCATATATAAAACCTCACACACGCGGTGTTAATCATCACTGCACTTATTAAGTATAACACACATATAATAAAAAATCAATGCTTTTAAAGAAATAAAATAAAATTTTGTCAAAAAAACTTCTGTGCAAATTAGCAAAACATATTGACAAATTATGTTAACAATGCTATAATTGTCTCAAATGATACACATTTGAGGTGCGTAATGAAAAGGATTTTGCAAAATTCGTTTCTTTTTTACGATATGGACGACGCGGAATTTGAGGATGCAATCAGCGCGATAAAGCCCACAGTCAAATCCTTCCAAAAGGGCGAAATTATATATTCTCCGACTAATTTTGAACAAAAGATAGGAATAGTCGCATCAGGCAGATGCACCGTTGAAAAAATGAAGAGTCAAGGAGAGGACGTAACGTTAAACGTTTTGTCTGAGTCTGACTCATTCGGTATAGTTTCCGTTCTTTGTGAAAAAGAGGAATATCCAACGCGCATCATTGCTAAAAATACCTGCGAAATAATCTTTATAAGTCGAGAGGATTTCGAATATCTTTTGCAATCATTTCACAAAATTTCTCAGAACGTAATAAAGTTCTTGGCTAAAAAAATTATGTTTTTAAATGATAAAATTTCAACTTTTTCAGCATATAATGTTGAGCAGAAGTTATCCAACTACTTGTTGCAGCTTTGCGAGAAAAGTAAAAGCCGTAGCGTGATTTTCTCACGGACGAGCTGTGCGAGGGCTATAAATGCGGGCCGTGCTTCCCTATACCGAGCGCTTGACGCATTGAAGGAAAAATCAATTATTACCATTGATGATAAAAAAATAGTTATAGAGGACCTTGAGGGTCTGGAAAGGAATTCAAAATGAAAAAAATCTTAGCTTTAGTTTTACTGTTGGCCACCTTTGTTTTATCGCTTGTTTCCTGCGGTGCACCAAAAGACGATACGCAGCTGCGCGTAGGATATATGACGGGACCTACCGGTATGGGTATGGCAAAGCTCGTACACGACAACAGCGCTCTTGAAGCGGAAAACGAAAAATACACGTTTGAAAAATTTACCGATACAAAAAAGGCACAGGCGGCGCTTACTGCCGGTAATATTGACGTAATATGCGTTCCTACAAACGAGGCGGCAAGCTATTACAATACGCAGGATAAAAACACGGTTGTTCTTGCGATAAATACCCTTAATACCCTTTTCGTGCTTACCGATAAGAACACCTCCGTTTCATCCTTCGAGGAGCTTAACGGAAAAACGGTTTACACCTGTAAGAACGGCACGCCGAAGATTATACTTCAATACCTCTTGGATGCGGCGGGTGTAAACGCCACTGTATCTACAAGCGTAGACGGCAAGGAAATTGCAACTCCCGCGCAGCTTGGTGAGATGATAGTTGCGGGCAAGGTAGAGATAGCGGTAGCACCGGAACCCATTGTAACGTCTTCCATTATGAGCATTATCGCAAGTGGAAACCCATTTATTCAGTACTCCGTAGACATAAGCCTTGATGAGGTATGGGACGAGGTGTGCGACTTCGAGCTCAGCATGGGATGTGTAGTTGCAAGCCGCAGCTTTGTAGAGGAGCATCCTACGGTAATCGACACATTCCTTGACGAATATGAGGCTTCTATTGAATTTATATCCAACAGCAAAAATCTTGACACTGCTGCGGCATACGTTGTAGACGCCGGAGTTATGCAGGCCGTTCCTGCGGCAAAAACTGCGCTTTCAAATCTTGGAGAGTCAATATGCTTCGTAGACGGTGAGGCTATGAAGGAAGCGCTTACAGGACTCTACGAGGCGCTTGGTCTGGCTCTGCCCGATGATGACTTCTACTATGAAAGATAAGGCACTAAGGGTCGCCCGTTCTGTAGTACCGCTTGCTTTTTGGCTGCTTATATGGCAGGCTTTGGCTCTTATTGTCAATCATTCATATTTTCTCCCAAGCGTTCCCGAAACCTTCAGAGCGCTTATTGAGCTTGTATCGACAAGCCGTTTCTTCTTAGTCGTAGCGATGACTTTGCTAAGGGTTCTTGCCGGCCTTCTGATAGGAGTTGCGAGCGGTGCTCTGCTTGCGTTCTTATCTTACAAGCTCGATATTTTCAGAGCCTTTATAGCTCCGCTTATGACGGTCATCAAATCGACTCCGGTTGCGACGATTATAATAATTTTATGGATAGCAATGAGCGGAGATGCGCTGGCAATTTTCATTGCGGTTATGATGGTTACACCTATCGTATGGCAAAATGTACTTGACGGATTTTCCTCTATAAGCAAGGAGCTTTTAGAGCTTTGTGATATGTACGAATTTTCCTTTGGCGCAAGGGTCAGGTATCTGATGCTCCCCGTGCTTGTGAAATACTTTTTTCCTGCGGTTATAACCTCAATAGGACTTGCTTGGAAATCTGAGATTGCGGCGGAGATTATTGCGTATACGAAAAATTCCATAGGCTATTATATCAACGACGCAAAGAACTTTTATCTGTCGGATACGGTTTTTGCATGGACTGTCGTTATAATCGTAATGAGTATTCTGCTCGAAAAAATCACAAAAATTTTGATTTCCAGGTGCAAATTATGAGTCTGAAGCTAATCAATTTAAAAAAGGCCTTTGGAGATAAGCTGTTGTTTGAGGGCTTGTCGTTTGACTTTCCGGATACGGGAATTTATCTTATAAGCGGGAAAAGCGGTGCAGGCAAGACAACGCTTCTGCGCATGATTTGCGCCCTTGATTCGGCATATAGCGGAAGGATTGAGGGTGGCGGAATAAGCAAGTGCTCGTATGTCTTTCAGGAGCACAGGCTTTTTCCCGAAATATCGGCGCTTGAAAACGTGATGCTTGCCCGTGGCGGAATTAAAGATGAGTCGCTTAAGAATGAAGCGGTTGCTATTTTATCACATCTTGGGTTTACCGACGAGGAAATGCAGCTATTGCCCTCGGAGCTTTCGGGCGGAATGAAGCAAAGAGTTTCAATTTCCAGAGCCCTGCTTAAAGCCGCACCGATACTGCTGCTTGATGAGCCGACAAAGGAGCTTGACGCTGAGCTTAAGAAAAAACTTTACGGTATAATAAGCGAAGAGGCGCAAAAAAGACTAGTAATCTTAGTTTCTCACAACAAAGAGGATGCCGAAGCCTTGGGCGCAATCACAATAGAAATATAGAAAAACGGTGAAATATCACCTATTGGCAAGCAGTGTAAGTCAAATTATGCTGCTTGCTTTTTCCTTTATTGCTGTAGTTTTACAAATTGTGTAATATTAAGAAAAATATTTTGCGAAAGCGCTTGACTTTACTGGATATTTGGTGATATAATCTATTTTGTGGAAGTTGGCTTTTATGCCTGCTTTAACATGCTAATTTAAAATGGAAGGAGAGATTTGCAACAAATGCAAATCGGGATTTCGGTTTGAAAAAATACACAGAAACTGAACTTCGTGGACTTCCGACTGTTGAAGAGCTACGCAATTCCCTGCACGGCGCTCAAGGCTCTCTTGCTAGGGAAAAAATTACGAATCTGTTTGATGCCAACACCTTTGTTGAGATCAGCGCATACGCAAAACGCGGCTTTTCCGACTTTCTGTCCACAGAAAAAGCAAACGAATTCGAGGGTGTAATCTGCGGTTACGGAGCTGTTGACGGCAAGCTAGTTTTTGCGTTCGCAGAGGATTCTTCAAGAATGGGTGGAGTTATAGACGAGCGCCACGCAAAGAAAATTGCCGATCTTTATAAACTTGCTCTTTCAAACGGTGCGCCTGTGGTTGGTATTTTCGATTCTAACGGCACGGACGTTTTCCAGGGTACTGCAGGTCTTGCGGCCTACGGTAGAATTATGGCGAGTATTTCAAGCGCTTCCGGTGTAATTCCCCAAATTGCTTACGTATCGGGTAAATGCATTGGTACTTGCGCCGCAATAGCCGCTATGTTTGATTTTATTATTAAGGAAGACAGCGCTCAGCTCTACGTTTCCACGCCGAATCTTGTTGGCGTAGCAGACGCACAGAACAATACCGTTGCTTACACAGGTAATGCTGAGCAATGCATCTCTTATACAAAGGTACTTCTTTCCTTTCTACCCGACAATGCGTCTCAAGGAATTATTGCCAAAGAGCCCACTGATAAGCTAAACAAAAAGCTTGGCGATCTTGATTTTGCAGGTGAAGGTCTGACTGCGGTTTCCGCAGTTGCAGACAACGGAGTTTTCTACGAGATCGGACATGACTACGAGGAAGGCGCGGTTACCGCTTTTGCAACTATTGCAGGCGTAAAATGCGGTGTTATTGCAAATTCTTACTCCAAAAATGAGGGCAGAATTTCAGCGGCTATTGCAAGAAAGATATCAAGATTCGTTAATTTCTGCGATGCTTTCTCTCTTCCCGTACTTACACTCGTAGATTCACTCGGTCTTACGATTGACAAGGAAAACGAGATAAATTACTTTGCGCCCGAGCTTGCAAGACTTGCATTTGCATACTCGTCCGCTAAGGTTCCCTGCGTTACCGTAATTCTCGGTCACGCAATAGGAGCTTCGTTTGTGCTTTTGGGCTCTAAGGCTCTCGGCGCAGACCTTGTATACTCTCTTAACACCTCCGAGATTGGCGCTTTAAACGCACAGAGCGGTGTTGCCTTTGCATGGGACAGCTACATCACGCTTGAACAGACGAGAGAAGATCTTGTTGACAAGTGGAAGAGCACCGTTTCATCTCCTGCAAATGCCGCTGCCAGCGGAGAAATAGATGATATCATTACAACTAACGAGCTCAGAGCAAGAATCTGCTCTGCTCTCTTGATGCTTTGCTCAAAGGGCTCCTTCGACAGCTCTCGCCGTAAGGTTCTTCCTCTCTAAGAAAAAAGGAGGATGCTTATGAACAGCTTTTTACTCGGTATAGACGTTGATGCATCGAAGCCTGTAGAGGGTGTTACCGACAAATTATTCTACGGCGGTCAGATGCTTATTATCGGTATGCTTACGGTTTTTCTCGTGCTCGGAATTATATGGCTTGCGCTTACCTTGCTCAAGTTCTTCTTTGTAAAATCGGCAAGCAATGCGAAAACGCCCGCTGTCGCTCCCGTTCCCAGCGTGCCGACTGTCGCTACAGATAATTCTCTTAACGGTGAGATAGTTGCCGCAATAGCATGCGCTATTGCTCTTGCGGAAAGTGAAAATGAAGGTACTAAATTCAGAGTAGTATCTTTCAAAAAAAGATAATATTGAAAGGATGATTGAGAAAATGAAAAGATATAACGTTACTGTTAATGGTACATCTTATGAGGTTTGTGTTGAAGAGGTAGATGGAGAATACACTGCTCCTGCGGTACAGCCGTCTCCTGTAGCCGCTCCCGCAGCTGCTCCTGCAGCTCCCGTTGCAAAGCCTGCACAGCCGCAAAATCCCGCTCCCGCGGCAGCGCCCGCAGGCGCGACCCCCGTTACCGCTCCTATGCCCGGTACTATTCTTGAGGTTAAGGTTTCCGAGGGCGCATCTGTAAAGAAGGGTGACGTTATTTGCGTGCTTGAGGCTATGAAGATGGAAAACGATATTCCCGCACCCAGTGACGGTGTAGTTGCTTCCGTAAACGTTCAGAAGGGCGCATCCGTAGCATCCGGCGCAGTGCTTGTTACTTTAAAGTGATTAACAGAAAGACACAGGTATAAAAGATGTTTGATACAATTTTAGAATTCCTGCGAAACTCGGGCATAGCTACCATGTTCCGCGAGGAAAGCTGGTGGAAGTATTTTGTAATGTACGCTATAGTCGGCGTCCTGTTCTATCTTGCGATAGTTAAAAAATTCGAGCCACTTCTTCTCTTGCCCATAGCATTCGGTATGCTCCTTGCCAATCTTGTTCCTATTCCTGAAGTCAAGCTGATGCACCTTGAGTATTTCTTTGACGATTTTTACATCTCAGTTGGAGAAAGCTCTATTGGCGGCACTCTCGGACTCCGCTTTCAAGAGTTTTTAGATGCCTTTGCGGAGGGACAGCCCCTACACAATCTGGCACAGTATGCGCCTGAAATCAGATATGCGACGGAGACGGAATCGGGTAAAATCCTTATCACGCAGACTGCCATCGATAACCCTGATTTCGTAGCGGCATTTAATTTTTATCTCGGTGACGTAATGCACATAACTGACCGCGGAGCTGTTGCGGTCAATATGTCTACTATGGTCTCGCAGGTGCTCACAAGCGGCGGACTTGTTGACATTTTGTACTTAGGCGTTAAGCTTGGTATTTATCCTTCGCTTATATTCCTCGGTATCGGTGCTATGACGGACTTCTCTCCCCTTATCGCACGTCCCTCATCACTTTTTATGGGCGCAGCCGCACAGCTCGGAGTATTTGCCGCGTTCTTCTTTTCACTTTTCCTTGGATTCTCTCCGATGGAAGCGGGCGCAATCGGTATTATAGGCGGTGCGGACGGACCTACTGCGATACTGGTTACTAAGGAGCTTGCTCCTCATCTTCTCGGCGCGATTGCCATTGCCGCATACTCGTACATGGCGTTGATTCCGATTATTCAGCCTCCCTTTATGAAGCTCTTAACCACCGAAAAGGAAAGAAAAATCAAGATGACCTCGCCCCGTGAGGTTTCTAAACTGGAGAAAGTTATATTCCCTATCATCGTTGCCCTGCTCGTTATTCTTATAGTACCGGATGCCGCGCCGCTCGTCGGATTTTTGATGCTCGGCAACCTGTTCAACGTATCGGGAGTTACTGACAGACTTTCAAAGACTACTCAAAATGAGCTTATCAATATCGTAACGATATTCCTTGGCGTTTCGGTAGGTGCTACCGCCAGCGCTGACAATTTCCTGAAGCTTGAGACACTCTTTATTATCGGACTCGGTCTTGCTGCATTCTGCCTGTCAACTGTCGGCGGATTGATTATGGGTAAGATAATGTGCAAGCTTTCAGGCGGAAAAATCAATCCTCTTATCGGCTCCGCCGGTGTATCCGCAGTTCCTATGGCGGCAAGAGTTTCGCAGGATGTCGGCAGAAAGTACGATCCCTCGAACTTCCTTTTAATGCACGCTATGGGTCCGAACGTTGCGGGAGTTATAGGCTCTGCCGTTGCGGCGGGTGTATTCCTCAATTTCTTCGGATAAATAATCAAATGAAAGGTACAAAAAGATGTCAAAAGTATTAATTACCGAAACAGTACTTCGCGATGCTCATCAATCGCTCGCAGCAACACGTATGACAACTGAAGAAATGATACCCGTTCTTCAGGATATGGATAAGGTTGGATATTATTCTCTTGAAGCCTGGGGCGGTGCGACGTTTGACTCCTGTCTGCGTTTCCTCAACGAGGACCCTTGGGCAAGACTCAGAACTATAAGAGAAAACGTAAAGAACACGAAGCTTCAAATGCTCTTCAGAGGACAAAACATTCTTGGCTACCGCCACTATGCTGACGACGTAGTTGAATATTTCGTTCAAAAGTCCGTAGCAAACGGAATAGATATTATCCGTATATTCGATGCTCTTAACGACGCGCGTAATCTCGAAACCGCAATAAAAGCAACCATCAAAGAAGGCGGACACGCACAGGGCTGTATTTGCTATACGACCTCACCCTTCCACACGAACGATAACTTTGCTGATTTTGCAAAGCAGCTTGAGGAAATGGGTGCAAACTCAATCTGTATCAAGGATATGTCGGGACTTTTGAAGCCCTTTGACGCATATCAGCTCATTAAAACCATTAAAAATACGGTTAAGGTTCCCGTTCATCTTCATACCCACTATACGGCAGGTCTAGGCTCTATGACCCTTCTTAAGGCTATTGAGGCTAACGAAGTCGGATCGTAGCCATGTCGTTCTGTGAGCCAAGGAGTTGA
>JAZRNI010000198.1:0-1917 GCA_045648105.1 Eubacteriales bacterium
TACGAGACGAAGCGCGAAATTTGAGAATATTTTTGAGAAAAGAGCATCGCCTATTATGATAGCCGCAAGGCCGATAACGATAGCTCCGCGGCCCATGTTAATATCAGCTGCGCCGTTGTACTGCGCCAGAAGCGCACCGGAAAGAGCGACGACACCGTTTGAAATAACAAGACCGAGAACCTTGGTGAAATTAATATTAATTCCTTGTGCGCGGCTCATATTCGGATTGTTACCGGTTGCGCGCAAAGAGGCACCAAGCTCTGTTCCGAAGAACCAATAAAGAAGTCCTACGAGCGCTGCGATAAAAACCAGAAGAACGAGTATCGAAATAACAGGTGTGCCGAGAGTTACGAGAAGATTATAAGTTCTTCCCGGAATAGCGATATTAGCTTTGCCCATAATCTTGAGGTTTACTGACCACAAAATAAGCTGTGTCAGAATACCGGAAAGTATGGCGGGAATTCCCATAAGGGTATGGAAAATTCCTGTAACGAGTCCCGCAAGCATACCTGCAACTACAGAAATGAGCATTGCAATAGCAAGCGGCACGCCGCTTGTTACAAGAACGGCGCAAACCGCCGCGCCCGTGCAAATCGAGCCGTCCACGGTAAGGTCGGAGAAATCAAGGATTTTATATGAGATATAAAGCCCTATTGCCATAATACCCCATATCATACCCAATGCCACCGCGCCGGGTAGTGAATTAAGCCAATTTAAAAACATCTGTAACCTCTTATGTACTAGTTCATCTCTATTGCCTCGTATCCGAGAGATTCAAGATATTCCTTGGATAAATTGAACTCTGCGGCAATGGCAGGATTGTACTTTTTAGTGAAGTTTTCTGCGTAAGCTATTTCCATTTCCGAAATATCAGCCTCTCCCTTGAGGACTTTGGCTGCCATCTTACCCGTGGTATATCCAAGGTCGTAGTAGCTTATGGAAAGAGTAGCAACGCCGCAACCTGAGCAGATGCCTTCCTCGCCTGCGATGATTGGAGTATTGCCTGCAGCGTTTTTAACAACGTCACTTGAGTTAGCAACGGTATTATCGGTAGGAACGTATATAAGGTCACTTGCGCTTGCAGCACCGGATACAACGCTCATAATGTCGTTACTGTCGGAGAAGGGATAAAGTGTTGCGGTAATCGTAGTGTCCTTCTCAAGCATCTTTTTAACTTCATTTACCTGATAGAGAGAGTTAGGCTCTGCGGAGCAATAAACAAGAGCTATCTTTTTAGCTGCGGGGAAAAGCTCTTTTATTACTTCTACCTGCTGATCGAGGGGAGCAAGGTCGCTCGTTCCGGAAACGTTTGAGCCAACGAGTCCGTTAAAGTTTTCAATGTTAAGAGCAACGCCGTATTCCGTAATGGAAGTGCCGAGAATCGGAATGGTTTCAGTCGCATTGTAAGCCGCCTGAAGCGCGCCTGTGGCGTTTGCCATAATCAAATCAACGTTTTTGCTTACAAAGTCGGAAGCAATAACCGTACAGGTCGATTGCTCTCCCTGAGCATTCTGAACGAGGAAGCTTACGTTTTCTTCGCCAAGCTCGTCAATGAGAGCCTGCTTGAATCCCTCTGTCGCAGCGTCAAGAGCAACGTGAGGAGCAAGCTGTAAAATACCAACGGTATATTGATCAGTACCGCAAGAGGTGATGGCAAGGCAAGCACCGCAAAGCAGGATTGCTGCCAAAAGCAAAGAGACGATTTTTTTCATTTTAAAAGTCCTCCAAAAATAAATATATAACTTCCATAGAAATAACTATGGTAAATTACCGTAAAAAAACAAAAACCCCGCATTTTGCCTACGCAAAATAACAGGGACGGATAAACCGTGTTACCACTCTGCTTTACCGGACGTCTCACGGCGTCTGGCCTCAAAGGATTTTTATAAAAATCCCAGCTCTGTAACGGGAGCGCCC
>JAZRNI010000199.1:0-8182 GCA_045648105.1 Eubacteriales bacterium
ATTTTCATCCTTCATCTCCCGAGCCTTTTCCGCCGCGAGAACTACGCAGTCGGAAACCTTCTCCATGGCAAAGAAGGCACAATCGGGGTGTATGCGTGCCATGTTGCAGGCGAATCCGCCCTTACCCGCACCTATTTCCAGATACACGGGAGCGCCCTTCATACCGAGAATGGCGCTCGGGTCCTTCATCGGCTCGCTTTGCTTTTCAAGCAGAAATTCGGACGTGGCAGCAAGCCTTGCCGCGCCGTTTTTCTTTTTTCTCATTCTCATATTATATCACTCGTTATTAGTATTAAACTCGGCAAGGACAAGCTCGGGATTGTCCTCAAGCACCCACCTTACGCTCCATTCGCTCGTAAAGAGTAAAAGGTTGTTTCCCCTGTAATCCTGCACCCATTTCGTATCGTGCGAGAGCTTCAGCGTCTTCGGGTCAAGGTCCTTATTCTCTATCCAGCGTATTTGCTGGTAATTCATATTACTGCGTCTTAAATCACAGCCGTATTCGTTTTTCAGTCTGTATTCAAGCACCTCGAACTGAAGCACGCCGACAACGCCGACGATAACTCTTTCAAGTCCCGAGTTCGGCTCAAAAAATATCTGAATCGCACCCTCTTGGGCTATCTGGTTCATACCCTTGGCAAACTGCTTGCGCTTCATAGAGTCTACCTGCTCTACCATCGCAAAATGCTCGGGCGCAAACGTGGGTATTCCTTCGAATTTTATTTTTTCACCCTTCTCGCATACGGTGTCGCCTATAGAGAAAATTCCGGGGTCGAATACGCCTATTATATCACCTGCGTAAGCCTCGTCTATAACGGCTCTGTCCGATGCCATCATCTGCTGAGGCTGAGAAAGACGGAAGCTCTTTTCGCCCTGAACGTGGTAATAGTCCTTTTGCCTGTCGAACCTGCCCGAGCAAATACGCATAAATGCTATTCTGTCTCTGTGAGCCTTGTTCATATTCGCCTGAATCTTAAAGACGAATGCGGAAAACTTAGCGTCAAAGGGATTTATAACCTGCTCGCCCGCGCGTCTTGGGAGCGGAGCAGTTGTCATCTTTAAAAAATGCTCAAGGAAGGTCTCAACGCCGAAGTTGTTAAGAGCCGAGCCGAAGAATACGGGAGAGAGCTTGCCGTGTCTGACGGCTTCAAGGTCAAAATCAAATGAAGCGCCGTCAAGCAGCTCTACCTGCTCGCAAAGCTCTGCGCGCATACTCTCGCCTATAAGCTCGTCAAGCGTGGCGACATCGCTTATATCGCAGTCGATGCCCTGTATTCTCTCTCTGCCCCTGTGGCTGTCGCCAAAGGATAAAATTCTTTTCGCGTCTCTGTCGTAAACGCCCTTGAATTTCTGACCGCAGCCTATCGGCCAGTTGATAGGATAGGTGCCTATGCCGAATTCCTTTTCAAGCTCGTCAAGCAGGTCAAAGGGATCTCTTGCTTCACGGTCCATCTTGTTTATGAAGGTGAAAATGGGTATATCGCGCATAGCGCATACCTTAAAGAGCTTTCTCGTCTGCGGCTCGATACCCTTTGCGGCGTCGATAACCATAACGGCGCTGTCTGCCGCCATCAGCGTTCTGTAGGTGTCCTCAGAGAAGTCCTGGTGACCCGGAGTATCAAGAATATTGATGCAGTATCCCTCATACTCAAACTGCAAAACGGACGAGGTAATCGAAATACCTCTCTGCTTTTCAAGGTCCATCCAGTCGGAAACTGCGTGCTTATCGCTTTGCTTGCCCTTGACCGAGCCCGCCGACTGAATTGCGCCGCCGTAGAGCAGGAATTTTTCCGTTAGCGTAGTCTTACCCGCGTCAGGGTGGGATATTATCGCAAAGGTTCTTCGTCTTTCGATTTCTTTTTCAAGATTAGCCATTGTATCTCCTAGATTAAACGCCAAAAAAAGGGCGCATTGTGGATTTTTCCCTTTATTGTACCACAACACGCCGTTTTTGTCAATATTTTTAAAAATCTGAAGGCGCGGGCGCGTTTTATTAGAAAAATACGCCTCTTGCCTTTTCCTTAATTTCCTGCGATGCGATGAATGGGATTCTCGTCGTGTAGCCGTTCCTTGATGCTACGATTGCCTTGGTGGGCCATGCGAAAATATCTCTGTTCCAAGCGCTTATGCTATCGTTATAAAGCTCACGTGCCGCAGTAATTTCTCTCTGAAGATACATATTCTGCTGCATTGCGTTTTCGATTTCCCCGTGTGCCTTGAGCTCAGGATAATTTTCAAATGCGATATTGACGTTTCTCGAAATTGCGTCAACGGTGCTTGCAAGCTCGTTTCGTCCCTCATCGGATACGTTACCGGAGCGGTACCTTGCAATATTTGAGAACGTGTCCTTATCAAGCTCAATAGCCTTATCAAGCAGTTTTGCACAGTTCTGCAAAACTACCACTCTTTGCTCAAGATAATTGTCAATCTGAGATGCCTGCGCCTGAATTTTCTGCTGAAGCTGGTCAAAATAATTCTTTGCCTTTACCTTCTTGTACTGGAAAATGAGTCCGGGAACGATTGCGAGCGCCCAAAGAGCAATCTCAAAAATTACCGAGCCAACGCCTGTTTTAGCAGGAAGCTTTTTTGCTATAACGTTGGTATCAAGTCCCTCCTCGCGAATTTCGGGATTAAGCTCATCTAACTGGTTTGCCATTGTTTTTTCTCCTTTTTTATTCGTTTATGTAACTGAAAATTTTATTTCTAACAGCGCCTGAAAAATCAGTTTTTTCGTTTTTTTGCTTATCAACCGCGCGGGACGACATCACGCTTTTACGCGACACGGGTACGTACTCAAGCCATGGAACGGTAACTGCGTGCAGTCTGCCGTCGCCGCCGAGAACCATAACCGTTTCAAAGCGATTATAGGTAGCGTAGGAGTTTGCCGCTATGCTTATTTTTTCCTCATCACCGTCTTTTGAAAGATATCTTGCCTTGAGTATTATATTCGTGCCCGTTTCGTCATGCGCGAAATGGCGCGCGCCTACGGCGTTTGCCATAGCCTCGTATTCCTCGGTCGCATAGCTCTGCACGCGCTCGTCCGTATTTGTCTTGAACGTGCGTACGTCATCGTGATATACGGGTATTGCAAGCAAGGGCGCAAAATCAAAATATACGCTCTTGAAATATTCGTTATTGAAGCTTTCAAAATTATTTTTAGCCTCGTCGTAGGAATACGAGCGGTAGCGCTCGGGGCTTGTTTCCATACTCCAGCTCTGCGCGTGCTGGGTGCGGATAATATTGTTGCGCTTGTGTTTATAAAAGTCAAAATCGTCGCCGTAGGTATCGTCCGACAGAATAAGCTCCACCATATTGGTCTGTGCAAGAGGCGTGAACATTACTCTGAACTGCACCTCGTGGTCGCGGTTGATTGCGTTGAAAAGAACGTCGAACTCGCTGTTCGTCATACTCATAAAGCTCTCTCCGCGGCTTACCGCCTTCCTAGATTTTTTCGCGATTTTCTTTTCGCCGCGCTTTACAATTTTGTCGATTGACGCATCGCTTTTGAGGTTAATATTCTTTCCCTCTCGGCTGAAAGAGAGGTCGGGCGCGCCGACTGCGCCAAAGTGAAGCACGGTATCGACCTTATAGAACGGTTTTGGCATTGTCACCGATGCGTGCAAGGTCTGAGTGCGTACCCGTGTGCGATAATTGCCCTTGGAATCCCTGTAAGACTCTCTCCACGATATGGTACGGTAGCCGTGATAGGTCTCCATACCGAGAGTGTGAACGAGCCGTCTTAAATAAACGAAGGGATTGTTATTATAGTGGCCGCTGAGAGTATCAAGCACCGACACGTTCTCATCATCGTATTTGGGCATATCGTAATTTGTACGCAGATTTTGCGACATATCCTCGCTAAAGCTTTTTTCAAAGCGGAAGGAAGGATGGGTCTTTTCAAAAAGCGAAAGAGTCGCGTCCTCGGAAAACAGCTCGTTTAAGGGCTTCATCTGAGACAGAGCCTGCTCGTATAGAGCCGCGGCTGCTTTGTTTTCCTTTGCAAGGCGCTCGTCATACCCCTTGATTTTCTTATTAAGCCACAAAAACACCAAAAGCAAGGAAGCCGCGGCAAGTGGCACGCCGATAAACGGTGAAATTGCCGATATGGATAAAATCACCGAAAGAGCGGCAATAATAAACAGAGCAATTCTTAAAAATTTGAGCCAGAAGAGCCCCGTTTTGAGCCCGTCGATGCTCTTAAGCTTTGCCTCGTGCTCCGATACGGTTTTTCTGTTTTCCTCAACGTTTATTCCGGACTGCATCGTCAAAGCATTAAAATATTCCTCGACGTTTTGCTTATGGCTCGGCATGAGCTCGTCTTTATAAAAATCGAGAGGGTCGTAATGTAAAGCAGTATCCATAGCTTAGTCACCAATCGGGCGATTGCCCGCATTACGGCCTATTCTGCCGGTGCGAGCAGCGTCTGAGGTAAGAGAAGCACCGCAGCAATACCGCCATTTGCCTTTCCAGGGATTCATAGCGTTCTCCTTTTCTAACGGAAAATACTCTTTTCTTTATTTTATCACAGTTATTCCAACATTGCAATACTTACTCAAATATTTTAAAACTTTGAACACTTGACATTATACGTGTTGTATGGTATAATGACCTCACAGGTCGCTCTTTTAAGGAGCGACTGTAACAGGCGGAGCCTTTTCACAAGCCCCAAGGCTTGTGTTGCCGTCATTATGGCATAATCCATCAACGAGAGAATTTACAGTTTTACGATAAAAGCGAAGGAATTGAAAAATATGCTGTCAACAATTCGAAAATACAGATTTTTGTTTTCAGAGCTGGTTAAGCGTGATTTCAAAAAGAAATATAAGCGCACGTATCTCGGTATGCTGTGGAGCGTTCTTTCTCCCCTGCTTACTCTTTTCATTATGAGAATAGTATTTTCAAGGCTTTTCGGCAAAGAGTTTGAGCATTACACGACCTACCTGTTTTGCGGAAATATCGTTTTCTCATTTTTCAACGATTCAACGAATCAGGGCATGAGCGCGCTTCTTAGCAACTCTGCGATTTTCACGAAGGTAAACGTGCCGAAATACTTGTTTTTATTTTCAAAAATAACCTCGTCTGTCATCAATTTCGCACTGACGTTCGGCGTTTTTTTGATTTTCTGCGCTATTGACGGCGTTGCCTTTACGCCTCTGTTTTTAAGTCTCATCTTTCCTATTTTCTGTATGATTATATTCAATATGGGACTCGGACTTATCCTGTCGGCGCTGTTCGTTTTTTTCAGAGACGTACAGTACCTTTGGGGTGTGTTTACAACACTTCTTATGTACCTTTCCGCAATTTTCTACGACCCTACGAGGATGTCGGACATTCTGGGCATGCCGTTTGAAAGAATACTATTATTCAACCCCCTTTACGTATATATCAAGTATTTCCGTCTCGTGACGATAGGCGTCGGCGCAAATCCCGTGCCTATGCTTCCGTCGCTTCCATATCATCTTTTGTGTCTTGCTTACGCGCTGGTGACGTTTTTAATAGGTGCGCTGATTTACAAAAAATGCAATCACAAATTCTTATACTACGTGTAAGTTGAGGAACCAATGTATGAATACAAAGCCGATTTTAAAATGCGCGGACGTATCGATAAGGTACATTACGGGCGATTTTAAGGAAATAGGATTAAAGGAATTTTTAATCCGCAAGCTGACGAGAAACTACAAGGTTCAGGAGTTCTTTGCAGACAGAAACGTGAGCTTTGAGATTTACCGCGGTGATATGCTTGGTATTATAGGCACCAACGGCGCAGGCAAATCTACCCTGTTAAAGGCTATATCCGGCATTATGGTACCCACGGAAGGATACGTCGAGCGCGAGGGCACGATTGCCGCGCTTTTAGAGCTCGGCAGCGGATTTGACCCTGATCTTACCGTGCGTGAAAATACTTATCTGCGCGGAGCGATGCTCGGTTATACCAGAAAATTCATGGACGAAACCTACGAAAAAATTATTGATTTCGCTGAGCTTTCTGAATTCCAGGACCGTCCGTTCAAGCAGCTTTCGAGCGGTATGAAATCAAGACTCGCATTCTCCATAGCATCGCTCGTTAACCCCGACATTCTTATTTTGGACGAGGTTTTATCGGTAGGTGACGGCTCATTCAGAGCTAAGAGTGAGGAAAAAATGAAGTCAATAATCAAGGGGGGCGCCACAACGATTCTCGTCTCCCACTCAATTCCTCAGGTTAGAGCAATGTGCAACAAGATTTTGTGGCTTGACCGCGGCCGGCAGGTAGTCTTTGGCGACGATGTTAAAGCTATATGCGATAAATACGAGGAATATCTTAAAACTAAGGTTCTTCCGACGTTTTAAACGCTATTTAATTCAAGCTGAAAAACAAAAGTGGAGTACGGAAATTTTGTCCGTACTCCTTTTTATATACCGTACCATCCAATAATTCGTTTTGTCACTTAATAAGCTTCACAAGCTCGGCTATTTCCTTACGCTTTTTGTTACGGAGCGCATAGCCATCCTTGGCATATCCAAGAGTAATAACGAGCCGCACGGGCTCTTCAAGAGTGCAGATTTTGCGGATTTTGCCGTCATCAAACCATCCGAGAATACAGGTGTCAAGACCCTCTGCCGTGGCTTGTGCCGTTATATATGCTGTGACTATGCCAATATCTATGGAGCGGTAATCGTTCTTTTTGACCTTTGCGCCAAGCGCCGCCGTTGCTACGTACGGCATCTCCGAGATGACGAGCATTACAGGCGCTTCCGCAGCAAATTTATTCATTCCCATACCTTGTGTCGCCTTAGCTACCGTCTTTGCCGTATCGCCGTGGCAAACCGTGATTTTGTACGGCTGTCCGTTACACGCAGACGGCGCAAGGCGAGCAGCCTCGAGTATACGCTCCAGCTTTTCATTTTCAACCTCGCGCTCGGGATTATAGCTACGGCAGGACTGCCTGCTTTGTGCAATTTCGATAAAGTTCATAAATAATACCCTTTCTTTTTCAAATTCAATTTGATAATATTAAGCGTCAATATTTTCAATAGCGACAGTCAGCCCTTTTATAATTTTCTGTATATCCATACACGGCTCTTTGTTCTGCTCGCTTGAATACGGTATATGGATAAATCCGACCCTTACTTTACTGCCGTTATATCGCAAAAGCAAGGTGTATAATAAATCGTTACAGACGTAAGCGCCGGCAGAATACGAGACCTGAGACGGTATCCCCGAAGCGTTTATAGCTTCTGCAATATTACGCACAGGCAAGGTGGAAAAATACGCAGCATCGCCGCCGCGAATAATCGGTTCATCTTTAGGCAGGTATCCGTCGTTATCGGGGATAATCGAGTGACGTAGGTTTATTCCCACAAGCTCGGGACTTATAACTTGTCTGCCGCCGGCTTGCCCAATACAAAGTATGGCTTGAACGCCATTCTCCTCTGCCGCCTTTATGACAAAATCGGCGGCTGTGCCGAAAATAACAGGAATTCTGAGCTTTACAAGCTCATATCCGTTTATCCTTTCGGGCAAGCGAGAAACCGCTTCCCAAGATGGATTTATTTTTTCTCCGTCGAACGGTTCAAATCCCGTTATCAATATTTTTTTCATATTTTTATTCCTTCTTGGAGTTAATCTCTTATAATACTCATAACGCGGTATCCATAATCATTGTATCACCTTTTCCGTCATAAATCAAGCGGTTCTGCAAAGATAGCTTTGGGCTGTTGCTCGTGCGTTTGAAGCATTAAGTATTTTTCAGTTTTTTTCCTTTATCTATTGATTTTCGGTCGATTAAGGTGTATAATAAGTTATATTATGTAATCTTTCCAGAGAATGTGAGGACGAAACTATGTTAGTGAATATGAATGACGTTTTGCTACCGGCGAAAAAAAACCGTTATGCGGTAGGACTTTTTAACGCGGTAAACCTTGAGCTTGCTCGCGGTATTATTAACGCGGCGGAAAGCACGAGATCTCCCGTTATTATGGGTACGGCAGAGGTTCTTTTGCCCTACGGCCCCTTGGAGGAGGTATCCTACTACCTGATCCCCATGGCTAAAAAGGCATCCGTTCCCGTTGTTGTGCATCTTGACCACGGTCTTTCTTATGACCTTTGCATCAAGGCGCTTAAGCTTGGATTTACTTCAGTTATGTATGACTGCTCGACGGATACATATGAGGAAAACGTGCGCAAGGTTAAGGAAATGGC
>JAZRNI010000200.1:0-2042 GCA_045648105.1 Eubacteriales bacterium
CCGTTACGGGCAGTCTCGCCTGGTGGCACGTCGAGGTCAATTATTGCCCTGCGTACTTTATGCAGATAATTGCCAATATGACAACAGGCGTCGGCCCTGCGCTCGGACGTGACGTAAAGGGTAAATACGCAACGGCAAAAACGTCGTTTGTCGCTTCCAGCGGCTTCGTGGTGGTCGGCGGACTTACACACCCGCACATGCAGCCGACGTATTATCTCATCGCACGCAATGACTTTTTGCCCTTGAAATAACATAAAAGCAAATATAAAAGATCCGACTTGCTTTCCGGAATTACTCCTGAAAATGAGTCGGATCTATATGTTTTTGAATGTTTTTGCAGGGGACGGCGCTCGGACGTCCCATCTGCGAACGCACTCGTAAAATCGGTTTATCCATTTGACATCGGGCGGCTAACGGTAGTCTATACAAAGCTTACCGTTAAGAGTTTTTCAATTTTTTGTAGGGGACGGCGCCCACGACGTCCAGTATACTTTGCGTTTTTTCAATTCTATGCGATTACGCCTTTTCGTTTTTGATCTCCGTAAGCTCCTTCAAGAATGTATCAACGTCCTTGAATTCACGGTAGATGGAGGCGAAACGCACGTAGGCGATCTCGTCAACGTCCTTCAGTCTTTCCATAACCATCGTACCTATGGCAACAGACGGTATTTCATTTTTTGACGAGCTTTTTATTGCATTTTCGATATCTCGTACGATGTTTTCCATTTGTGAAGAGGTAACTGGGCGCTTATGACACGCCTTCAGAATACCGCCGAGCAGCTTTGCCCTGTCAAATACTTCTCTCGTTTTATCCTTTTTGATGACCATTATCGGCATCATTTCGATATGTTCATACGTTGAAAACTTCGTTCCGCACTCAAGACATACACGGCGTCGGCGAATTCCGGTGTTGTTTTCTATGGGGCGTGAGTCGACAACTTTTGTTTCTTGATAACCGCAAGCGGGACATTTCATAATATTTTCCTACCTTAATTTGATAAATTTATTATAAATCACACATCTGTTTTTGTCAAGTGAAAAAAATAATTTTACTGTTTTGTGTCATCGCCGTGCCGAAGTTTGGTAATGACAGCACAGAAAAACGGTGGAGGACAAAATTTTTTTATTCAGAAATTTTAATTTGAATTTGAAAATAAAATAATAGATTCGGTCTTTTTTACACTGCTTTACGAATATTTTTTATCCCTCGGAAATTCTATATAAATGTATAATTAAAATATAGAAAACGTGATACGCGCGGATGGGTGTAGATTTACCGAAAAAAAACGAAAAAAGTAGTTGACAAATCGAAAGAGATGTGGTAATATATACGAGTCGCCAAGAGAGAGCGACGGACTTGGTCCTTGAAAATTGAATAACAGACGAGATAAGATAAAGCGAAGTATAAAGCGAAAAGCTTAGAAATATGATGCAAAGAATCTCGACAATTCCTTTTAAGAATCACATAAAGTGGAAGATATCCGGACACGACGGATATCAAAAAAATACTCTTACAAAAAAGTAAAAGAGCAAAAAGAGAACAAACTCTGATTGGATTCGATGTAGAGATACATCGGTTTTAATACAATTATTCAGAGAGTTTGATCCTGGCTCAGGATGAACGCTGGCGGCGTGCCTAACACATTCAAGTCGAACGGAGTTTTTTAAATTAATCCTTCGGGAAGCGTTTAAACAACTTAGTGGCGGACGGGTGAGTAACGCGTGAGCAACCTGCCTTACAGAGGGGGATAACACAGGGAAACTTGTGCTAATACCGCATGACATATACGTACCGCATGATATGTATATCAAAGGAGCAATCCGCTGTAAGATGGGCTCGCGTCCGATTAGGTAGTTGGTGAGGTAACGGCTCACCAAGCCTACGATCGGTAGCCGGACTGAGAGGTCGAACGGCCACATTGGAACTGAGAAACGGTCCAGACTCCTACGGGAGGCAGCAGTGGGGGATATTGCACAATGGAGGAAACTCTGATGCAGCAACGCCGCGTGAAGGAAGAAGGCCTTCGGGTTGTAAACTTCTG
>JAZRNI010000201.1:0-7299 GCA_045648105.1 Eubacteriales bacterium
CGCAGTAGTAAAGGCGGATACGCATATTTACAGGTGACACACGGCGCGTAATATTCTCAACCTTAATAGCGCTGTAGCGGTATACGAGCTCGGTATTTTTTACGTCGATTGCGACCTTGGGGAGCTTATCGTACTCACGAATATCGCACACGGGTATAGGCTTAAGCTCTCTGCCGGTGATGGTAGCGAACTCACGCGCGATGCCGTAATGGCTCCAGAGGTCGGGGCGGTTTGTGAGGGACTTATTGTCAACCTCGAAGATTATATCGTCAATATCGTATACGCTTTTTATATCCGTTCCGAGCGGAATATCGTCGGTAATTTCCCACAGTCCCGAGTGGTCGTCGGATATACCCAGCTCACTTTCCGAGCAACACATACCGTAAGAGGTATAGCCCGCGATTTTCGCAGGGGTGATTTTATGTCCGCATACTGCGCCGCCGTCAGTTGCAAGAGCAACCTTCATACCCACTCTTACGTTGGGCGCGCCGCAAACGATGTCAACGAGAGCCGTACCGTTATTTACCTTAAGCAGGTGGAGCTTTTTTGAGTCGGGGTGATTTTCGACGGAGACGATTTCGCCAACGATGACACCGTAGGTGTCCTCACCCTTTACTATAATATCCTCAACCTCTGCCGTCGAGAGCGTGAAGTTGCGGATAAGCGCTTTTTTGTCAAGTCCCGAAAGGTCAACGAATTCGGAAATCCAATTCATAGATAAAAACATATTTACATTCCCCTTTCCGTTATATAGACTTGAACTGCGAGAGCGCTTCAAGATTACCGCTGTTGAAGTCGCGGATATCCTTGACGCCGTATTTCATCATTGCAAGTCTCGTAAGACCGAGACCGAAGGCAAAGCCTGTGTATTTTTCGGTATCTATACCGCCCTCCTCCAAGACGTTGGGATGTATCATACCGCAGGGGCAAAGCTCGAGCCAGCCGGAATTTTTGCAGGACGGACAGCCCTCACCGCCGCAGATAAGGCAGTTTATATCAAGCTCAAAGCCCGGCTCGACAAATGGGAAAAAGCCCGGACGGAGTCTTACCTTGATGTCTCTTTTAAACACCTCGGAGAGCATAGTTTTCATAAAGTAGATAAGGTTTGATATGGAAATATTCTCACCTATCATCATACCCTCCATCTGGAAGAAGGTATTTTCGTGGCAGGCGTCGGTTGACTCGTTTCTGAAGCATCTGCCGGGGAAAATCGCGCGAAGGGGGGCGCCGTATTTTTTCATAATCGCGTTCTGCGCGGCGGACGTCTGAGTTTTGAGAAGCTGACCGTTTTCAAGATAGTAGGTATCCTGCATATCTCTTGCGGGGTGATGCTTCGGTATATTAAGAGCCTCAAAGCACTCGTAGTCGTCAACGACCTCAGCGTAATCCTCAACGGTAAAGCCCATTGATTTGAATACCTCGCACACCTCGCGCGTTGCAAGAGTAATGGGGTGATACGAGCCAAGCTGCTTTTCGTATACGAGGGTTGGGTTATATTTCTTTGCGTTTCTTATCTCGGCATCGAGCTGTGCTTTGCGGAGCGCGCCTTCTGCCTCGGCGATTTTTGCTTCAACCTCGGTTTTAAAGCCGTTTATAAGCAGACCTGCTTCCTTTTTATCCGCGACGTCGCGCAAATTCTTCATCAAATCCTGAATACAGCCCTTTTTGCCAAGATAACTGACTCTGAGCTCTTCAAGCATTTGCGAGTCGCAGGACTCTGAAAGCTCTTTGGCAAATCTCTCCTTCAATTCCTCAATTCTTTGTTTCATACCGTGTCCGTCCTTAATCTTTATATTACTAACATATTATTATAAACTACGAGCGCAAATTTGTCAATCTTTTGACGATAAAAAATCTATTACTTTTTGGGGCAGGAGCCCTGAAAGCTCATCCTTATTTAAAATTGCCTCGCGCGCCTTTGTGGAGCTTATCCCGGAAAGCGAGTCTGAGGATTTGATAAATTCCGTTCTGTAACCGCCGTTTTTAAGGTTATAGTCCGCCTGCACCGTCTCGTAAGCGAGGTCGGAGCCGTTTCTGTAGCCCTTAACTATAAGCTCTATTCCCTTTTCCTTCATATAGTCAACGACTCTGCCGCTTGAAAAATCGACCGTAACGGAGTCAAGATGCTCCGTTGCGAGTCTTAGCATCAGAACACGCTCCTCGGGGGTGAATAAATAGCTTTTCTCGCTATTGACAAATGCGACGGCATAGACCTCGTCGCCCCGTTTATGCACCCTTTCTATAATATCGAGGTGGCCGAGGGTTACAGGGTCGTAGCTGCCGGGTAAAAGCACCTTCACTTAAAGTCCCTCCCTGTAAATGAAGATATACAAGGCGCTTTTCTTGCCGTACTGCGTGGCTTTTATAAGCTCGAAGTCAGCAAAGCTCCGAGGGTCGATTTTTTCCTCACCGCACTCAAGCGCTACTATCGCGCCGTTAAGCAAAAGCTGCGCGTCACGAAGTCTTGTAAGAGCGTCGGCACAGCACATCATACCGTAGGGCGGGTCGATGAATACGAGGTCGTATTTTACCTTGTCCGCGGATTTTCTTATAAAATTCCTGTAGTCCGATACTACGTAACGGCAGCGCTCGAAAAAGCCCGTATGGCGCGCGTTTTTCTTGACGATTTCAATGCTCTCTCTCGACGAGTCGACGAAGGTGACGTCAGCGCCGCCGCGCGACATAGCCTCAAGTCCGAGCTGACCCGAGCCTGCAAAAAGGTCAAGGGCGCGTCGGTTTTCGATATCGAACTGTATTGAGGAAAAGAGCGCTTCCTTAATTCTCTGCGAGGTGGGGCGCGTTGCGTCTCCCTCTAAGGTTTCTATTTTCTTGCCCTTGGCAATTCCTGTGACAATTTTTAACACGGGTACTACTCTCCTTGGTTTTTATGGAAGTAATCGTATATGCTTTTCGCGTCTTTTTCGCTTATGCCCTTTATTTTTGAAAGCTCGTCTATACCCTTTGATTTTATTTCGGAGAGGCTAAGCTCCGAGAGCAAGGCGCGCGCCTTTTTCTCTCCGATTCCCTCGATTTTTAAAAGCGAGGAGCGGACCAGACTTTTATTTTTTCCGCCCATTGCGCCCTTTTTGGCAAAGCGGTGCGCCTCCTCCTGAAGCTTATAGACGAATGCGTAGACGTTAAGCTCGCGCGCAATGGAAATTTCCCTCTCGCCGTCGGTTATAGCGCGGGTCTTATGAAACTCGTCCTTTACCATACCGAAAAGCGGAATATCGAGCGAGAGCGAGGAAAGCACCTCCTTACCGACTGCGACGTGCGTCTTACCGCCGTCAAGCAGGATAAGGTCGGGTCGCTCTCCGAGCGAGCCCTGCTCGCTTCCTATATGGGCAAGGCGTCTTGTAAGCGCCTCACGCATTGATGCGTAATCGTCTCTTTGCGTGACGGTCTTGATTGAAAAGAGTCGGTACTCGCTTCTTTTGAGCTTTTTATCCTTATAGACAACCATTGAGGCGTTTATATTTTCGTCACCGACGTTGGATATATCGAACGCCTCGATACGGCTTGGAATCGGGACAGAAAGAAGCTCTGCAAGGCGAGAGACGTCCTTATCCTCGCGCGCGCCCTCAAGGCGGTACTGTCTTGCGTTTTCCTTCGCGTTTTCAAGCGCCAGCTCGCACAGCGCGCGGCCCTCGCCGCGCTCGGGGAATTTTATATTCACCCTTGAACTCGCAGAGAGTGAAAGATACTGTGAAAGAAGCTCGGCGCTGTCCTGCGCCAAATCAAAGCCCAGCATAATTTCCCGCGGGGGCTCGCCTGCGCCGTCGTAGTAGTTTGCTATGACGGAGATTATATCGTCCTCGCTTATCTCATCCTTTTGTGAGAGGATAAATTCGTTTTTATTGACAAGAGCGCCGTCGCGTATATTAAGCACCGCCAAAACGCCGTCAAGCTCGCTTGTATAAAGCGAGAAAACGTCACGGCACACACCGCGGTCCGCAAGCACCTTCTGCTTTTCGACAAGAGCATCAAGCGCCCTTATGCTGTCGCGCAGGAGCGCCGCGCGCTCGAACATAAGCTCCTCGCTTGCCCTTTCCATATCCGCCCTTAAGTCCTCGCGAGTCTCTCTGACGTTGCCCGAAAGCACTCTTTGCGCGCGCTTCACGAGCTCCTTATATGCGCTTTCGCCAAATTTGCCGTCACACGGGGCCACACATCTGCCCATTTCCTTGTAGAGGCAGGGACGCAGCTTGCCAATATCGCGCGGGAAGGAGCGCTTACAGCTTGCCAGGGAAAAAACGCGCATTACCGCATCGAGCGCGCGGTGCGCGTCCGACGAGCTTTTATAGGGGCCGTAGTATGACGCTCCGTCATTCTTGCGCTCACGCGAGACGAAAAGCCTCGGGTAGGGCTCGCGCGTCACCTTGATATAGGGATAGGATTTTGCGTCCTTGAGCTTTATGTTGTATTTGGGGGAGTGCTTTTTTATAAGCACGTTCTCAAGCGCAAGCGCCTCAAGCTCGCTTTTGCAGATTATATAGTCGAAGTCTGTGACAAGCGAGGTCATTTTTGCGGTTTTTATGCTGTGAGATGAGCCGACAAAATAGCTGCTAACGCGGTTTTTGAGCTTTTTCGACTTGCCGACGTATATGATATTTCCCTCAGCGTCCTTCATAATATAGACGCCCGGTAGGATTGGAAGGGAGTTTGCCTTATCTCTGAGATACTCTGTTCTGTTCAATTTTTACCTCCCTTTTTTTGTATTATGGAAAAATGGCAGTCGCCCGACTGCCATTTATTTTAAGCAAAATTATTTCGTTGCTTCAAATTCGCTGTCAACGAGGGCGATTAGTCCGTCAACCGCCGCAGCCTCATCGCTGCCGTCAGCGATAACGGTGATTTTAGTGCCCTTTACAATACCGAGGGACAACACACCGAGAAGACTCTTTGCGTTAACCCTGCAATCCTCTTTCTCAATCCAAATTGAGCTCTTGTAGGATACAGCCTTTTGCACAAAAAACGTAGCAGGTCTTGCGTGGAGTCCAACGCTGTTCTTTATAATAACTTCACGGGAAATCATATGCAGTCTCCTTAATTTCTTTTCTGGGTAGATTAAATCATACAATTAGTATAACAAAACTCCAATTAAAAATCAATAGTTTTTTAGAAAAAAACTTTAAAATTTTATACGGTAAACGAAAAAACGCAGGACCGACGCTTTTTCAGACTATGCTTACGTCGATGCTTGAGGTTTCGGAGCTTCGTTCGTCTCTGTAATAGTTCTGGCGGTCGTCGTTTTCTTTCTTTGCGACGCGCAGGGTCGCGGCGGATATACCGAGGATAACGAAGAATATATAGAAAATTTCCTCGATTTCAAAAATATTGCCGAACGCGCCCTGTAAAATCAGCGTACATACTGCTACGGCAGTCATTCTGCAGGCTACGCTTACGGTTGAGGACTTTACGAAGCGCAGGTACACCACGTTGTGTAAAAATTTTACGGCAAGCAAAAGCACGAGCACGAAAAGCGCTATCATACCGACGCTTGACGCTATACCCACGAACAGGTTATCAACTCGCTGTGTCACAGCGCCGAGATACGAGTCGTAGCTATTCTTACCTATACCGACGCCGAGGATGGGGTTTTCAAGCGCGACGGACAGATTTTCGTAAAGCTTGGAGCTGATTTGTGACAAGGGTGAGGCAAGATTGAAAAATTCGGTCATCTTATCAAGGTATGACTCCGGCAAAAGCGGAATGAAATACGGCACAAGCGAGAGAGGCAGAATAACGTAGCCTGCGCGGCTGTGCCTGAACGTAAGCGCCGCGAGAATAAGCGAGATACCGAGAGCTATAACGACGCCGAACTGCGACAGGGCTAAAATCGCAAGCACGTCAAGCGCGAAGAATACGGCGTAAAAGACGCGCTTTGATTTTCTGTTTTTTTCAGCGAAGAACATCAGAGTAAATATGGCGCTTACGAGGAGGTATGTGCCTATGACGAAGTTTGTTTCTCCGCCCATAGACGCGCCGTAATAGAGCGAGACGGGGGATGTGCCGTTAACGATTAAATCCACGCTGTCTCTTACGAGCGAGTAGACGGCTATCGGAAGAGTTGAGAAAACTATGGCCTTAATTGCCACGTCTGTAAGTCGGCGGTTAACCGCAAGTCCCGATGCGGGATAGTAGCCAAGCAAAAGCGCAAGGTAGAGGCCCGCGTTATGGGGGCTGTCGTCACCGTAGCCGAAAAATCCCGCCACGGCAATAAGAATACCGAAAATGAGAATGGCGACGGCGTAAACGTCGAGGTGGAATATATGCTTTCCTATAAGCACGCGCCCGAAGTACCCGACAAACGCGAGAACGGACAGACCTGCTACGATATATATACCGTAGCTTACGAGTGAGAGATAGGGCGCAAGAAGGAAGGTAAGTACCATTGGGAACTCAAGCGAGGAAAACGAGAGCGAAAGAACTAAGAACGCCGCCATTGCCCACAGAACGTATTTGAGCGGAAAAAGAAAGCCGACAAGAGCGGGGACTATGCCGAAGAAAACCGAGAGAATTATCGGAATAGACGGCGCGTTTTCTATACGGTGCACTCTCTTTATTGCCAGAAACTCGAAAACCACGTAATCGGTGAGGGAAAAATCCTGCAACGCGATGCACAGCGGTCTATCGACGAAAAGAAGCGGTATTCCTATGATGGCAAGCACCGCGCCGACGATAAGAGAGGACGGCTCAATGACGGGATTGTCAAAGAAGTAGTACTTTCCAAGGTTCATAAGCAGGGTGAGAAGTCCGAAGGAGAGAGAGAAGGCGCCGTAGGAATTTACCGTGGTATAAGAGAGGCACTTGCCTATTTTACCGACTCCTCTTGCGAGCGCGCCCTTAAGAAAGCGCTTAGTGCGTACGGTGCCGCCGCCGCTTATTTCAAGCGTATGGAAAATACGGCTCGTATTACTCTTCATCGCGCGTTTTCTCCTTTCGTTTCTTTTTTTGCTTAGGCCTTAGCATCTGCTCGTATTCGGGATGCAAAAGGAGCATATCGGGCCGTCTTTCCCTTGTGATTTTTACAGCCTCGGAAAGGCGCCACATTTCTATTTTCTTATGGTCGCCCGATAAAAGAACCTCGGGCACGGCTCTGCCTAAAAACTCGCGGGGCTTGGTATACTGCGGATACTCGAGAATACCCGACGCGCAGCTTTCGTTTTCATAGCATTCGCCGTCGGAAAGCACGCCGTCAATAAGCCTGCTTACCGCATCAATTACTATACAAGCGGGAATCTCTCCGCCCGTTACGACGTAGTCGCCGATGGAAATTTCCTCGTCAACAATCTCGTC
>JAZRNI010000202.1:0-15780 GCA_045648105.1 Eubacteriales bacterium
GGAACGCCTCTTTTCCGCCGCGTAAGACGACGGCGTTTCCGCTTTTAACGCAAATAGCGGCGGCGTCGGTTGTTACGTTCGGACGCGACTCGTAAATAATAGCGACCACACCGAGGGGTACTGAATGTTTTTCTATAATAAGTCCGTTTTTCCGTTCTACTCGGTCAAGAAGCCGTGAAAGCGGAGAGGGACGCGCACATATTTCTAAAATTCCGCTTGCCATAGACTTGATTCGCTCCTCGCTTAGTCTGAGCCTGTCGAGCATAACCTCACTTATCGTTTCCTTTGCTATCTCTAAGTCAAGCCTGTTAGCGCTAAGTATTTTTTCAGTGTTTTCGATGAGCTTCTCTGCCATTTTGGAAAGCGCCCTGTCAATCAGCTCGCAGGAGAGGTTCGGCAAAATGCGAGATGCTTCCTTTGCTTTCTTACAAATCTCTAAAGTAGTCATATTTTCCCCTCGGAATATTCATTTTTGCGCGTAAAAGCGAGTTCCGACAGCCTTCCCCTCAACTATGTCATATAGTTTTTCGGGAGTAGCGCTGTTCGTAATAACCATATCGCATCCGTTTTCCGTAACGATTTTTGCAGCCTTGATTTTAGTCTGCATACCGCCGGTGCCAAGCTGCGTACCTGCCGTGCCTGCAAGCGCCTCAATGCTCTCGTCTATCTTCACGACCCTGTCTATAAGGCTCGCGTCGTTATACTTGTGAGGGTCCTTATCGTAAAGACCGTCAATATCCGATAGAAGCACGAGCAGCTCTGCCGAAAGCGCAACCGCCACCCTCGCCGCAAGCGTGTCGTTGTCTCCAAAGACAATCTCCTCGGTGGCTACGGTATCGTTCTCGTTTATAATAGGCAAAACCGACATCTCAAGAAGCTTTTTCGTCGTATTGATAAACTTTTCGCAGCGATCCTCGTTCGTAAGGTCGGGAGCTGTAAGAAGTATCTGCGCAACGGTATGATTATAATCGGAAAACAGCTTGTCATAAGTATACATAAGCTCGCACTGACCGACAGCGGCGCAGGCTTGCTTGCCCGCAATGTCCGACGGACGCGTGGGAAGATGGAGCTTTCCGACTCCCATTCCAATAGCGCCTGAGGATACGAGTATTACCTCTGCTCCGGAGTTCTTTATATCGCTTATAATTTTGCAAAGCCCCTCAAAGCTTCTGATATTGATGCATCCGTTACTGTATGTAAGGGACGAGGTGCCCACCTTTATAACAACTCTCATTTTTAAAGTCTCCGTATAAAACTTAATCAGGTATTCCGTATTTGTCAAGTATAAAGTCCATATCCTTGTCGCCCCTGCCCGAAAGATTGATAAGTATAGACCCGTGTGAAATTTCTTTGGCAAGCTTCATAGCGTAAGCTACGGCGTGTGCGCTCTCTATTGCGGGAATAATACCCTCAAGGCGCGACAATTTAAAGAATGCGTCTACAGTTTCGTCATCACCTATGCAGTCATACTTAACCCTGCCCGAGTCGCGAAGAAATGAATGCTCAGGACCGCTTGACGGATAGTCAAGACCGCTTGCCACGGAGTATACGGGCGCAGGCTCGCCGTTCTCGTCCTTTAACATAATGCTGTTAAAGCCGTGCATAATTCCTTCCGTTCCAAAGCACAGGCTTGCTGCGTGACAGCCCTGCTTTTTGCCTGTTCCAAGAGGCTCAACACCGTAAATATTAACGCACTCGTCCTCTAAAAATCCCGCGAACATACCCATCGCATTCGAGCCGCCGCCAACACAGGCAACTACGTTATCGGGCAGCTCTCCCGTCATAGACAGAAACTGCTCGCGCGCTTCAATTCCCACAACGCTCTGAAACTCTCTGACCATCATGGGGTAGGGATGAGGGCCTACTACCGAGCCCATACAGTAAATCGAATTTTTGTAGTCCTCGGAATAAGCTCGGAACGCGGCATCAACCGCCTCCTTGAGCGTCATAAGACCTTCCTTTACCTCTATAACCCTAGCACCAAGTATTTTCATTCTCGCTACGTTCGGTGCCTGCTTTGCAATATCGACCGAGCCCATGTATACGTCACATTCCAGCCCGAAATAGGCCGCTGCCGTGGCAAGCGCAACACCGTGCTGACCTGCGCCGGTCTCGGCAATTAGCTTTTTCTTACCCATATACTTTGCAAGCAACGCCTCTCCCATACAGTGATTGAGCTTGTGCGCGCCCGTATGGTTAAGGTCCTCGCGCTTTGCATAAAGCTGTACGTTGCCTATCGAGGAGGAGAGCCTTTTAAGATGCGTTATCGGTGTCGGACGTCCCTGAAACTCAACTCGTATTCTGCGTAGCTCGCTTATAAAATCGCGCGACTTGCAAATAGTGTAGTACGCATCCGTTATTTCGTCCATAGCCTTTTTCAGCTCGTCGTTTACGTACGCGCCGCCGTATTTTCCGAAATATCCGTTTTCATCAGGATATTTCTTGAAGTAATCCTTAAAATTCATATTTAAATCCTCCTTAAAACAAAAAGCCCGACAGAAAAGACCTCATTTCTGTCAAGGGCGAAAAAATTTTCCGTGTTGCCACCTTGCTTCGCATAAATACGCACTCTAAGCTACCTTTATAGCCGTGTACTGTAACGGGTACCCCGTCGCAGAATACTCCGTATAAAATACGTTTGACTGCGCCCTCTGCGGTCCATTTGACAAGCTGTGTACTACCCGTATTCCACCGTCACGGGCTCTCTGTATGCTCATACCTGCCGTTATCTCCGCATCATCGGTTTAAATATAGGTACATTGTACCACCTCTTTTTTTGCTTGTCAAGTACCTGTAAGAAAAAATATCCGTACCTTTACCTAAAAAAATACAATTTACCTATTGACTTTAGCGTAGTGATGTGTTAAAATGATAAAGCACTAAAGTATACGGAGGTATAAATTATGCATAAGCTTAACGAGGATTATATAAATTATCTTACGGACGCTATGGTCTCGCTTGAAAATAAGGACGAGTGCCGTCGCTTCATTTTCGACCTCTTTACCTTTCAGGAGCTTGAGTCGGTGGCACAGCGCCTTCAGGTTGCCAGACTCTTGCGTGAGGGAAAAAGCTACATTGATATAAATAAAGAGACGGGCGCCTCCACCGCGACTATAAGCCGTGTAGGCAAGTGCCTTAACTACGGTGACGGCGGATACGACGAAATTCTTAACAGATTGGAAAAGTAGGCTATGAAATACGAAAAATTACTTAAAAAGGACGAGAGCGTAGTATTTGCGCTTCGACAGCTTTATCTTGAAAACGGCTACAAGCACTTCAAGATGAGCAAATTTTTAGAGTACGATTTCTACTCAAAAAACAAAGACTCGCTTCTTTCAAGCGGAGTTATAACCTTTACCGATACGGACGGCAAGCTTCTTGCCCTCAAGCCCGACGTAACTCTTTCCATAATAAAAAATTACAAGGGTGAGAGCGGTATAAGCAAGTATTTTTACAACGAAAACGTTTACAGAATTTCCAAAAGCACGGGAAGCTATAAGGAAATTATGCAAAGCGGTCTCGAATGTATGGGCGATGTCGGCGAAAGGGAAGTATACGACGTATTGCGTCTTGCCGCGCAGAGCCTTGAAAAAATAGGCCCCGATTTCCGCCTTTGCGTATCAAGCATCGACCTTATCGATGCGCTCCTGTGTGAATACGGTGTTACTGGCTCAAAGAGAGAGGGAGTAATCTTAGCCGTATCCGAGAAAAACGAGGATATGTTAAAGTCCTTCGTATCGGGCGAGTGCCTCGAGGCGCTTAGCAATCTGCTCGTAAGCTCAAACAGCCTTGAGCAAATTTCGCAATACGCAAAAGGAGATAAAGCAAAGGCGGCAATAGAAGCCCTTAACGGAGCGCTCAGCTATCTTGAAGGACTCGGTTATGCCGATAAGGTGTTCATCGATTTCTCGTATTTTTCACTTGACGGCTACTACAACGGCATAGTCTTTAAGGGATTTGTCGGCTCTCTTTCCTCTGCGGTAGTCTCAGGCGGTCAGTACGACGGACTTATGAGAAATATGGGTCGCGAGGGCAAGGCAATAGGCTTTGCTGTTTATCTTGATGAAATAGAATATCTTTCCGAGTCCGCCGATACCGCGGGCGCAGAGGATTACATAAACGTTGCGCTCCCCAAGGGACGGCTCGGTGAGAAAATCTACGCGATGTTTGAAAAAGCAGGGCTTGACTGCCCCTCAATCAAGGAAAACACGCGCAAGCTCATATATGAAAATCCAAAAAACAAAATGCGCTTTTTCTGGGTTAAGCCCTCAGACGTTGCAATCTACGTTGAGCGCGGCGCCGCTGATATAGGCGTTGCAGGCAAGGATTTTTTGCTTGAATATTCGCCGGACGTCTTTGAGCTTCTTGACCTTAACGAGGGCAAATGCAGAATGGCAGTAGCCGCAAAGCGCGGTTTTTGCGACGACGAGGGAAAAACCTTGCGTGTCGCAACGAAATTTGCAAATATCGCCAAGCATTTTTATAACGAGAAATGCAGGGATATAGAGATTATACACTTAAACGGCTCGATAGAGCTTGCGCCAATACTTTCGCTTTCAGACGTTATAGTCGATATCGTGGAGACGGGTAAAACTCTTCTTGAAAACGGACTTGAGCCTATCGAAACAATAAACGAAATCAGCGCGCGTCTTATATCAAACAAAGCATCTTACAGCTTTAAAAACCAAAGAATTGAAGAAATAAAAACCCTGCTTTCCGGGGTTGCGGGACTTGAAAAATGATAAAAATACTTGATTATGAAAAGCTAAGCGCAAACGAAATATTCGAACGAAACGACAAGGAGCTTGACGTCTCAGAAAGTGTCAGAGAAATCATAGAAAGCGTTAAGCAAAACGGCGATAAGGCGCTCTATTACTACTGTGAAAAATTCGATAAGGCGCGCCTTGACTCGCTTCTGGTAAGTGAGGAGGAAATTGACGAGGCTATGGCGCTCGTTGACGGAGAATTTATCGAGGTCTTAAAGGAGGCGGCAAAAAACATCGCCGCATTTCACGAAAAGCAAAAAAGACAGAGCTTCATAATAAACGATGAGGACGGAATAGTAGTGGGACAGAAAATTACTCCCATAGAAAAGGTGGGTCTCTACGTTCCCGGCGGTACTGCCGCATATCCCTCTACGGTTCTGATGGACAGCATACCCGCAAAAATCGCAGGATGCAGTGAGCTTGTAATAACAACGCCCCCGATGCAAAATGGCAAGATAAACCCCGTAATTTTAGCGGCGGCAAGAATTGCGGGCGTCACGAAAATCTATAAAATCGGCGGAGCGCAGGCAATAGCTGCCCTTGCGTACGGTACGGAAAGCGTACCCCGTGTCGATAAAATCGTAGGCCCCGGAAACGCCTACGTGGCAGAGGCGAAAAGACAGGTATACGGCAGGGTGTCAATAGATATGATAGCAGGCCCAAGCGAAATTCTGGTTATTGCCGATAAAAAGAGCAATCCCGCCTATGTTGCCGCAGACCTTCTCTCTCAGGCAGAGCACGATAAAATGGCAAGCGCGGTTCTCGTAACCGACAGCAAATCTCTTGCACAAAAGGTAAGAGACGAAATCGAAAAGCAGTTAAAGCTTCTTCCAAGAGAGGAAATTGCAAGAGCCTCAATCGATAATAACGGCAAGATAATCGTCACAAAAAGCATTGATGACATCTTCGATGTGGCAAACGAGATAGCACCGGAGCATCTTGAGCTTTGCGTCGATAACCCATTTGACTATCTTGACAAAATCAAAAACGCAGGCAGTATATTTATGGGCAGATACTGTCCCGAGTCGCTCGGCGATTACTTCGCGGGCCCCAACCACACCCTTCCTACCTCGGGCACGGCACGCTTTAGCAGTCCGCTCTCCGTTGACGACTTCGTAAAGAAGTCTCAGTACACCTATTACACAAGGACGGCGCTCGAAAGAGTGGCAGACAAGGTGTCGCTTTTCGCTAAGCGAGAGGGACTTGACGCTCACGCACGCAGTGCAACCGTAAGATTTGAGGACGATAAAAAATGAGCAGATTTTTGAATTCCGGCTTAAGACAGCTTCGGGAGTATACCCCGGGAGAGCAGCCGCAGGACAGAAAATATATAAAGCTTAATACCAACGAGTCGCCCTTTGCACCGTCAGAGAAGGTAGTTCGGGCTATAAGCGCATCGAGTGTAGAGTCGCTCAGGCTCTACTGTGACCCGACGGCAAGTAAGCTTAAAACGGCACTTGCAAAGGAGTATCGAACCAAAGAGGAAAATATATTCGTATCCAACGGCTCGGACGAGGTGCTCAATTTCGCGTTTATGGCATTTGGTGAGCGCGGCGTTATATTCCCCGATATTTCCTACGGCTTTTACGAGGTGTTCGCGCGTCTTTACTCGCTCCCTTATACAAAAGCACCTCTCAATGATGATTTTTCCATAAACACAAGCGATTATTTTAACACGGGTAAGCTCGTAGTCATAGCAAATCCCAATGCGCCGACGGGTATTGCGCTTTCACTTTCAGAGATTGAAAAAATACTTATCGAAAACCGCGACAGCGTAGTCGTTATAGACGAGGCGTACGTAGACTTCGGAGCGGAAAGCTCGTACTCGCTTACCCAAAAATACGACAATCTCCTAACCGTTATGACCTACTCCAAGTCTCGCAGTATGGCAGGCGCGAGGCTTGGCTTTGCTATAGGCAACGCGGAGCTGATAGGCGACCTTGAAAAAATCAAATATTCAACGAACCCCTATAATGTTAACTCTCTTACGCAAATCGCGGGTATTGCAACACTTTCAGACAGCGAATATTATAAGGAAAACTGCCGGACTATCATTAAAAACCGCGAATATACAGCGCAAGCACTTACAAAGCTTGGCTTTAGCGTGCTGCCATCAATGACCAACTTCGTTTTCGCAAAGCACGAAAAGGTGGGCGGTGAGACGGTATATAAAAAATTAAAGGAGAACGGTATTCTGGTTCGTCACTTCAGCGATGAAAAAATTAAGGACTATAACAGAATTACCATAGGTACAAGAGAGAATATGCAGACTCTTATACTGACCCTTGAGAAAATAATAAATGAGGAAAAAACAAAATATGAGAACGGCAGAAATTAAAAGAAAAACAAATGAGACCGACGTCACCCTCTCAATCAATCTTGACGGCGAGGGACGCGCAAATATTAACACGGGGTGCGGCTTCCTTGACCATATGCTTACTCTTTTCGCATCTCACGGATCCTTTGACTTAGAACTTTCTTGCGTTGGGGATACCGAGGTCGATTATCACCACAGCGCAGAGGACGTAGGAATCGCCCTCGGGCTCGCAATTAAAAACGCGCTGGCTGATATGAAGGGAATTACAAGATACGGCTACTTTATTTTGCCGATGGACGAGGCTCTTATACTTACCTCGCTTGACATAAGCGGACGCGCATATCTTGCCTTTGAGCTTTCAGGCCTTAACGAGAAGGTAGGCGATTTTGATACAGAGCTTGTCGAGGAATTTTTTATGGCGCTGACTCGCAACGCAGGACTCACGCTTCATATAAAGCAGCTCGCAGGCTTCAACACCCACCACATAATAGAGGGAGTGTTTAAGTGCTTCGCGCGCGCCCTTAGCGCAGGTGTGAAAATCGACGAGTCAAAGCGCGATAAAATCCCCTCGACCAAAGGGGTGCTGTAAATGATAGCAATAATAGATTACGGTGTCGGAAATCTCTTTTCGCTCACCTCGTCTCTTAAGACGATAGGAGCAGAGAGTATCATAAGCTCCTCGCCCTCAGAAATACACCGCGCGGACAAAATCATACTTCCGGGTGTGGGCGCGTTTGGCGACGCTATAAAAAAGCTTCGCGGAAGCGGTCTTGATAAGATAGTCTTAGACGAGGCAAAAAACGGAAAGAGCATACTCGGCATCTGCCTTGGTATGCAGCTTCTCTTTGAAAAAAGCTACGAGTACGGTGAATATACAGGCCTCGGGCTGCTTTCGGGCGAGGTAGTGCCAATGTCGGGAAGAATAAGAGCAGACTTAAAGATACCGCACATAGGCTGGAACTCGCTTGAATTTAAAGGGGAAAGTCCGCTGTTCAAATATATAAAAAACGGCGATTGCGTTTATTTCGTTCATTCATACTGCGTCACGGGCTGTGATGACTCGCTGCTCGCGAGCAGTGAATACGGTGCGGATATTACCGCCGCTGTCAGTAAGGATAATATTTACGGATGTCAGTTTCATCCCGAAAAAAGCGGCACGGTCGGACTGAATATTCTTCGGGGGTTTAGTGAATTATGAAAATTTTTCCGGCTATTGATTTATATGAAAAAAAGGCGGTAAGGCTCTTAAAGGGCGATTACAATAAATTGACCGTTTTCAGCGAAAATCCCCTTGAAGTAGCACGCGATTTCGAAAAGTGCGGTGCAAAATACGTGCATCTCGTTGACCTTGAGGGCGCAAAATCGGGCGGTACGCCAAATATCGACGTCGTAAGAAAAATCGCAAATGAAACCTCGCTTTTTACCGAAATCGGCGGCGGTATACGCAATATGGACACCTTACGCACCTATCTTGAAAACGGAGTTGACAGAGTAATTCTCGGAACAAGCGCCGTGCTTGACGAGGAGTTTTTGAAAACAGCGCTCCAAGAGTATGGCGAAAGAATAGCTGTCGGAGTTGATATAAAGGACGGATACGTCGCTATTAAGGGATGGGTCGAAAAAAGCGAGTGGCAATTTTTTGACTTTATGAAAAGAATGGAAGAGCTTGGCGTAAAAACCGTCATATGCACCGACATTTCCCGCGACGGTGCTATGCAGGGAACCAATCTTTCCCTCTACCGCCAAATGTGTGAAAAATTCTCCGTAAATATCATTGCGTCGGGGGGCGTGTCAAGTCTTAACGATATAATCGAGCTTAAAAATATGAATATTTACGGCGCGATTATAGGTAAGGCATACTATACCGGTGCAATAGATTTGAAAGAAGCTTTGGAGTATTCAGATGATAACAAAGAGAATAATACCCTGTCTTGACGTCAAGGACGGCAGGGTGGTAAAAGGAACCAATTTTAAAAATCTTGCCGACGTTTCATCCCCCGTAACCCTCGGTAAATATTATAGTGATGCAGGAGCTGACGAGCTTGTTTTTTACGATATCACGGCATCGGGCGAGGATAGAAAAATCTTTACGGATATACTCGCAAGGGTCGCTGAGAATATCTTTATTCCGCTCTGTGTTGGCGGCGGAATAAGCACGCTTTCCGATTTTGAGAGAGTGCTTAGCTCGGGCGCTGATAAGGTAAGCGTCAATTCGGGCGCTATAAGAAATCCGTCGATAGTTTCAGAGGCGGCAAAGCGCTACGGTGACCAATGCGTCGTTCTTTCCGCGGATATAAAGCGCGTCGGTAACGAGTTCCGCGTTTTCGCCAAGGGCGGCAGAGAGGACACAGGCCTTGAGGCGATCTCGTGGATAAAGCGCTGCGTTGATAACGGTGCGGGTGAGGTCGTCGTCAATTCTATAGACACGGACGGTGTAAAGCGCGGCTTTGATATAGAGCTTTTGAAGCTTGTATGCGACAGCGTAAACGTGCCGGTCATAGCCTCCGGCGGCGCAGGCTCTATCGAGCATTTCGTAAAGCTTTTTGAGCAAGTCCCGAATATAGATGCAGGACTTGCCGCCTCGGTTTTCCATTTCGGAGAGGTAAAAATAGACGAGCTAAAGAAAATACTAAAACAAAACGGTATAAACGTTAGAATGTAGGTGACAAATATGATAAACATAGACGAGCTTAAATTTGATAAGGACGGGCTTATTCCCGCAATAATAGTAGACTCCATGACCCGCGACGTTCTCACGCTTGCTTATATGTCGCGCGAGAGCCTGAAAATCACTTTTGAAAAGGAGCAAACCTGCTTTTACAGCAGAAGCCGAAACGAGCTTTGGCTTAAGGGAGAGACCAGCGGTAACTATCAGCACGTAGTCTCCATTACCGCCGATTGCGATAATGACGCGCTTGTCGTGGTAGTAGATAAGGACGGACCTGCCTGCCATACGGGCGCGGAGTCCTGCTTTAACAATACGCTTTTTGTAAGCGAAAGCCGCTCCTCATTCAAAATTGACTCCCTTTACGAATTACTCGTAGGCAGAAAGGAAAATCTCCCACAGGGCTCTTACACTACCTACCTTTTCGAAAAAGGCATCGATAAAATATTAAAAAAGGTTGGCGAGGAATCAACCGAGGTTATAATCGCCGCCAAGGCAAACGATAAGGCGGAGACCGTCTACGAGCTTGCCGACCTCTGCTATCACGCAATGGTCCTGATGGTCGAAATGGGCATAAGCGTAAACGACATACGCCGAGAGCTGGCATCTCGCCACGTAATTGATAAAAAGGTTAAGCAGGAAAAAATGACATAAAAAGCTTAGCTGTTTTACATAAAGCGCAACTTTCTTGCTCTCAGTACCTTCGTACAGCTTTACTCGGAGAACGACGCTTTCTCCGCTTGTTGCAGGCAGTACGTGCCCAACGAAAGCATAGTCAAAAACAGCTATGAAAGTGAGCCGTATCTTGTCTACAACGAATTTCACAAAACACCGAATGTCAATTTTGACGGCAAAGCAATAATAGATTGGAGCTCGGTAAACGACGGAAACAACGTAACAATAGTTGATAGCGACTAGATATAAAAACAGCGGAAATTCCCGATTTTTCAGGAATTTCCGCTGTTTTTGTTTGTTTTTTACCATAATGAGCCTATAGCAGGTCTGCAATTTCGTAGACGAGTTTTTCGGTCTTATCCCAGCCGAGGCAGGGGTCTGTTATGGACTTGCCGTAGATTTCGCAGTCGGAAATCTTTTGCGTGCCGTCCTCAATGTAGCTTTCAATCATAAGTCCCTTGACCAGTGAGCGCACCTCTTTGGAGTAGCGCATTGAGTGAAGCACCTCTTTTGCGATTCTCGGCTGTTCCAGCTCGTGCTTGTTGGAGTTTGAGTGGTTAGTGTCAACTATAACCGCCGGATTCTTAAGTCCCGATGTGGCGTAGGTTTCGTAAAGGTTGTAAAGGTCCTCGTAATGATAGTTGGGGTGTGACTTTCCGAGCTTGTCAACGTATCCGCGCAAAATTGCGTGTGCAAAAGGATTACCCTCGGTCTCAACCTCCCAGCCGCGGTAGCAGAACATATGCGAGCACTGCGCCGCCTTGATTGAGTTCATCATTACGGTTATGTCGCCGCCTGTCGGGTTCTTCATACCTACGGGAATGTCAAGTCCTGAGGTAGTAAGGCGGTGCTGCTGATTTTCCACAGAGCGCGCACCTACAGCAACGTAGGTCAGAATGTCTGAGAGGTATCTGTGATTTTCGGGATAAAGCATCTCGTCCGCACAGCCAAGCCCTGTCTCGGCTATCGCGCGCATATGCATTCTGCGTATTGCGATTATACCCTTGAGAAGGTCCGGTGCCTCGTTCGGATTAGGCTGATGGAGCATACCCTTGTAGCCCTCTCCCGTCGTTCTCGGCTTGTTCGTGTATATTCTGGGGACTATCATAATTTTTTCGCGCACGTTCTCCTGTAAGCGCGCCAGCCTGTGTACGTAATCAAGCACCGACGCCTCGTTGTCAGCGGAGCAGGGGCCTATAACGAGTATAAATCGCTCGCTCTTACCGCAAAAAATATCCTTCATATCACGGATTATTCCGTCTCTTTTCTCAGCAACGCTATCTGTAATCGGAAACTGCTCCTTGATTTCCTTAGGGATGGGCAGCTTTCTGTAAAATTTCATATTCATAAAAAATCCCCGCTTTATTCTTTGTCAAAAAGGCATCTTCTTTCAGTAGATGCTATCATTTTCTTCTTCAAACTCTCTCTGTCCTCGTTTTCTACAAGATTACGGAACAGCTTAAATTCATCAATAAATGCGTCCATCTCGGATAGAAGAGCCTCCTTATTCATAATGAAAAGCTCCGTCCACATATTTTCGTTGATTTTCGCAATTCTGGTAAGGTCTCTGAACGAGTCACCCGTGTATTTTTCAAGATGAGGCGTTTCGTTGCAGTTCATAAGCGATACGGCGATGCAGTGCGTAAGCTGAGAGAGAAACGCAATCATCTCATCGTGCTTTTCGGGAGATAAAACCGAAATTTTGCCAAAGCCAAGTATAGCACCCAGCTCTTTGCAGGTCTCTATTGCCTCGTCGGTGTTACTCTCCGTCGGAGTGACGATATAGTTCGCCCCCTTAAAGACGTTCTTGTCGCTAAACTCAACACCGCTTCTCTCGCGGCCTGCCATAGGGTGCGCCGATATAAATTCAACACCGCTCGGCAGCATACTCTGTACCGCCGTTACCACGTTGCTTTTTACACCCGTTACGTCGGTCACAAGCGTTCCGCTTTTTATAAGAGAGCCGTAATTTTTCACCCACTCAATAAAGGTGGTAGGGTAGAGCGCAAATACTATAAGATTGCTTTTTGCAATCAGGCTCGCATCGGGCTCCGTCGTGCCGTAGCATATAATTTTTTTCTCTAACGCATAGTCAATATCACGCTTTTCCTTAGTGATACAGGCAACCTCGTATCCCGCATCGGTAAGTGCCGCCGCATATCCGCCGCCAATAACTCCAAGACCGACTATTAAAATTTTAGTGTCCTTTGTCAGTTTCATATTTTACTTTTCCATATATTCTATTTTTATTCCGATCCTCTCAAGGTCTCGCCAAAAGTCGGGATAGCTTTTGCCTACCGACTCAGCACCGAGAATCTCACCGCCGAATTTCGTAAGCACAACCGCCATTGCCATCGCAATTCTGTGGTCGTTGTGCGAGCTTATAGGCTCACACGGCGCGTGTAGCGGCGCTTTCTTTACTATCACAAAATCGTCTCCAATATCTAAAACAGCACCCAGCTTCGAAAGCTCCTCTTTCATAGCGGCAGCTCTGTCGCTCTCCTTAATTTTCAGCCGTCCGGTACCGGTAAATTTCGCTCCGTTTGTCAGCGCCGCAAGCGCGAAAAGCATGGGAGCATTGTCAGGACAGTCGGAAATATCAAGCACAGCATCCTCTTCTTTTAAGCTCCTAAACATCTCCCTGTATACTCTGTCACCCTGAGCGCTCTTATCGCTTAAGCCCTCGGCGTATACGCTGCCGTGTATAAAATTCAAGCCCTCTATAAACGCCCCTGCCGAAAAATCACCCTCGACCGTTTTTTTCGTAGCCGTGTATTTTTGAGAGCCGGCAATAAAAACGGTATTCTCGCTTTCCCACCTTGCATTTATTCCAAACTCCCCAAGCGCATTAAGCGTCAGGTCAATATAAGAACGACTCTCAATTTTACCCTTCAGTACTATTCTGCTCTCGCCCTCGCATAAGGGGAGCGCAAAGAGCAGTCCGCTTATAAATTGACTGCTTATACCGCCGTCAAGCGTGTAAGTCCCACCCGTAAGCCTTCCGCTTACAGATAAAAATCCGTCATTCCTTTTTATAGCATCAGGGAAAAGCTCCTCGTATACCGAAAGCGGCCTTTCCAGCAATCTTTTTGCACCGAAGAATCTGTACTCACCGCCAAAAAGAAGCAGCAGAGGTATGAAAAATCTCAAGGTGCTTCCGCTTTCATTTGCATATAGATCACACCCCGTGTTAACTTTTTTGAGGTCTATCCCTGTAATTTTGTATCCGTCCCTGTATTGCCGTACCACAGCGCCAAGCCGTCTTATGCAGTCAAGGCTTGCCAAAACGTCCTCGCATTCGGCAACTGACAAAACAGTGCTTTCTCCGCCTGCAAGAAATGCGGAAATAATGAGTCTGTGCGCTATGCTCTTTGACGGGGGAACCTTTATTTTTCCACCGGCACAGCCGGGATCTATTCTAACTTTCATAATTTAAAATGTACTCAATCGCCTCAATATATCCCATAAGACCTCGGCCTGTTACAGTCTTACGGCAGGCCTCTCTTATGTAGCTTGTCTGTCTGTAAACCTCACGGCGTGAAAGGTCAGAAATATGTACCTCTACAGTCGGCAGCATCACCGATTTCACAGCGTCCAGCAGAGCAATGCTCGTGTGCGTGTACGCACCGGGATTGATAACTATACCGCACGCAGAGCGAAAATAAGCCTCTTGTATTTTGTCAACTAAATCGCCCTCGTGATTTGACTGATAAATAACCGCCTTGTAGCCTCTCTTTTTTGCGTGGTCTTTAATGATGGCCTTCAGAGTCTTGTAGCTTTCGTTTCCGTAAAGCTCAGGCTCGCGTATTCCCAGCATATTGAGATTCGGCCCGTTGATTATATATACGGTTTTCATTTTTCTTACGTCCTTTTAATTATACTTTCCATAACCTCGCACGGCTCTTTGTCTGCGTCAATTATCTCGTCTGCCGTAGAGGTGTATATTCCTATGCGCTCGCCGTAGCGGCGCATTATAGCTTCCTTGTCGCTTGAAAGCGGTCTGTCGATCGTTGGGATGAGCTTTTCGGGCGGTCTGTCTATAAAGAATATTTTTCCGTTATGACGTAGCGCCTCTACGTTTTCGCGCCTTAAAACAGCGCCCCCACCGGTGCTTATTATAATTCCGCTTTTTTTCGATATTTCCCGAATCAAGTCGGCTTCGAGTGCCCTGAAATGCTCCTCACCGTATCTGTTAAAAATTTCCGGTATCGTCATACCTGCCGTTTTTTCTATCTCGGCATCCGTGTCGTAAAGATCTCGCGAAAGGCGCTCGCTAAGCAGCCGTCCTACCGTGCTTTTTCCGCTTGCGGGCATACCCGTAAGCACTATGCTTTGCTTTTTCGAAATCAAGCTATTATAGCACTCATCAATCGTATTTTCAGGGTATTTTATATCTAAAAAAATTTCACTTGCCCTCACCCCTTGCGCCACGAGCATATAAAGTCCGCCCGCTGCGGGGATATTAAGCTTTTCAGCTTGTAATATAAGACTCGTTTTAAGCGGATTGTAAATTGCGTCAACTACCGCCTCAAGCGAGCTGAATTTTGAAAGGTCTATGGGAGACGGGGAAATTTCGGGGTACATACCTACAGGAGTCGTATTGATAATCAGCGATGCGTCAAGATGAGCTTCGTAAAGCCTTGCGTAGCTTATCTCCTCACCCGACGGATTTCTCGACACCTTAAGAATTTCTCCTGCCCCAAGGCTTTTCAGAACCGCCTCCGCCGTATTCGAGGTGCCGCCCGTGCCTAAAATTACACATTTTTTACCGGCAGGCGATACTCCCATCTTTTTTATAATGCACCCCATACCGTAAAAGTCGGTATTGTATCCGTAAAGACGGCCGTCCCTTTTGACTATGGCGTTTACCGCTCCTATGCTTTTTGCGCCCTCGTCAATTTCATAAAGATAGGGAATAACGTCACGCTTGTAGGGCATAGTGACGTTTATGCCAAGAAAATCCGCAGCCTTCATAAAGCTGTCAAATTCCTCTCGACTTAGCTCACAAAGCTCGTATGTATAGTCCGCTATCATAGCGTGTATTTCAACCGAAAAGCTGTGACCAAGGCGCTCTCCGATAAGCCCGTATCGCATAAATCCTTATCCCTCTTTCTGTTTTAACCTAAATAATCAGTGCCAAAGCGCGTACAAAGCATATCGGCAATGCCGAGCGCAAGCAGTGAGTCAACCGCTACGCGCGCCCTGTGTACGATTGCGCTGTCGTGCCGTCCCTCTATAGTCAGCGACACGTTCTCCATTTTTTCAAGATTAACCGTGCTTTGCGCCTTGAATATAGACGGCGTCGGCTTAACTACGCTCTTTATTATAATAGGCATACCGTTGCTTATACCGCCGTT
>JAZRNI010000203.1:0-4979 GCA_045648105.1 Eubacteriales bacterium
TCCTATCATCATCTGTCCGACGAGCGTAAAGCCGTGCTCCACTATCAGACGGCACGCCTTTTTCTCATCGCTTTGACAGTGTCCTCTTTTACAGGCGCAAAGAACGAGGTCGCTTGCGCTCTGAAGCCCGAGCTCGATTACCGAAACGTTATAATTCTTTAAAATATCAAGTATTTCTGCGTCTATGTAATCAGGGCGCGTGGAGCATCTTACGGATTTTACCTTTCGTGCCTTTACGTATTCGTTTGCTATTGATAAAAGACTTATCATAAGCTCTCTGTCTATTCCCGTAAACGAGCCGCCAAAAAAGGCAATATGAGCAGTTTGCGACGGACTTATCGTTAAAAGCGCGCGCTCGATAGTGTCTCTTACTCCGTCTATATCAAATTCTTTGACGCCCGATATGGTGCGTTGATTGCAGAATACACAGGTGTTTTTGCAACCGAGATGCGGTATAAATACAGGGATATTTACGTGCTCTTTCATAAAAGCTACTCTTTTACGCCAAATAAGCGCAGGGCTTCTCTGGCGGCATCCATCTCAGCTTCCTTTTTATTGCTTGCACATCCCTTGCCGACGATATTATTGTTTACATACGCGCCGACGGTAAAAAGCTTGCCGTGCTCCGGTCCTTCCTCGGATAGCACGCGATATTCAAGGTCTGTTTCTCCGTCCTTTTCGACAAGCTGCTTAAGCATAGTTTTATAATCGCATTTCTGCATTCTGTCAAGGCTGGTCATCTCGCGCTTGAGCAAGGAGAGTATAACAGTCTTATAGGCATCACTGCCTACTCTTATCGAGTCAATATACACCGCGGCAAAAATCGCTTCCATAACGTCGGCCGTGACCTTGTTGTTATTACGGCAGTCTGCATTTTCGCCATCCTTACCAAGATTGATATACTTGCCGATTCCAAGGTCCTTGCCGATTTTGGAGAGCGTTTTTTCGCATACGAGGCGCTGTCTTATTTTTGTCAAAGCGCCCTCGGGGAATTTGTTATCGTCGTGATACAAATATTCGGATATTACAATCTGCAGCACCGCATCGCCGAGAAATTCAAGTCTCTCGTTAGACGAATATACGTTTCCAAGGCTTTTTTGCTCGTTTACGTATGATGAGTGGGTCAGAGCCATCTCAAGAAGCGTTATATCGGCAAAGCTATATCCTATTAAGCTTTGAAGTTGTATTATATCCTGTCCGATTCCCACAGTACCGTCTCCTATAAATTAAATTTCTGCGCTTCCGTACACTTTATCTGCATCGTCGAGAATTTTTCTTTCGTCATAATCCGCGGCGAAAAGAGTGATATCGTTGTTGATGCCTGTTTTAACGAAATGAATAGCCTGTCTGACCGCGTTTTTGATAGCCTTGGCATCAGACGAGCCGTGAGCCTTGATAACAGGCTTTTGTATTCCGAGTATAGGTGCGCCGCCGTGCTCGGATGCATCAAAGCGAACCTTGATATCCTTAAGCTTATCCTTCATTGTAAGCGCCGAAACCTTGGTGGCAATATTGGTATAGAAAAGCTCCTTGACAAGCCCGAGCATAAATTTACCCATACCCTCAACACTCTTTAAAAGGATATTGCCGGTATAACCGTCCGTTACGAGAACGTCGCAAACGTCAAATGGCAATTCCTTTGATTCTATATTACCCACAAAATCAAGTCCGCTTTCAGAAAGCATCTGATACGACTCAACCTGTAAAATATTACCCTTATTGTATTCAGTGCCGTTGTTAAGCTGACCTACTCTCGGTCTTTCGATTTTGTATATCTTTTCCATATACTTTGCGCCCATAAAGGCAAACTGTAGGATATTGTCGGATGAAACCGTAAGGTTAGCGCCGGAGTCCATAAGAAGCACGGGATTCGAAAGCGGCAGCACCGTCGCGATAGCGGCTCTGTTTATACCCATAATTCGTTTTACTATTAAGGTTGCGCCCGTAATCAGAGCGCCAGTATTACCTGCGCTTACGAAGGCGTCAACCTCGCCGTTTGCGAGCATTTTAAGTCCCATGCTCATCGATGAGTCGCGCTTTTCACGCACAACGGACATCGGCTTGTCCTCCATATCAATAACCGAATAGGAATGTACGATTTTTATATTGGAAATATCAAGCTCATTCTGAACGGCAACGTCAGATATAACGTTTTCATCGCCTATAATAAATATTTCCTCATCACGGAACTCCTTGGATGCCAGCTCGGCGCCCTTAATCATTTCGAGCGGGGCCTTGTCTCCGCTCATAACGTCAATAAGTATTCTCATTGTTCTAACAGGAAGGAATATTCGGAGTCTATTATCTCAAGCGAACGCTCGGCATAGGCCTCGTTTCTATTCTTCTTTCCTCCTTTTATTTTTTTGTCAAACGGAGCAATAATTCCAAAATTAGCGTTCATTGGCTGAAAATGCGAGCTCACTCCGCCCTCGCTGACATATTTTGCTAAAGCACCGATTTCTGTCTCGGGCGGGAAAACGATTTTTTCCATATTCAGCGCAAGCCGCGCAGCGTTAAGACCTGCAACGAAGCCTGACGAGGTGGATTCTACGTACCCCTCAACGCCTGTCATCTGGCCTGCAAAGAAGGTTTTTTCGTTTTCTATCATATTGTAGGTGGGGCTCAAAAATCCGGGAGAATTGATATAAGTATTTCTATGCATTACTCCGTATCTGAAGAAGACCGCATTTTCAAGTCCCGGTATCATACCGAACACACGCCTTTGCTCGGGGAATGTAAGATGCGTTTGGAATCCAACGATATTATACATTGTTCCCTCTTTATTTTCGCGTCTGAGCTGTACTGTGGCAAATGCGTCCTCACCTGTTTTGGGAACGGGCAGACCTACCGGCTTCATAGGTCCGAAGCGCAACGTGTCATATCCGCGTTTAGCCATAACCTCTACGGGCATACAGCCCTCGAAAACCGTGAGCTCCTCCTGTGATTCCCTGTCAAACGCCTTGAGAGGCGCCGACTCGGCATTTATCAGAGCGTTATAAAAAGCATCGTACTCCTCTTTAGTCATCGGGCAATTTAAGTAATCATCAGGGTTGCCCTTACCGTAACGCGATGCAAAGAAGGCTTTATCGGTATTAACCGACGAGAAATCGACGATTGGCGCCGCTGCATCAAAGAAATGAAGCTGACCGTTTTTGACGATTTTTTCGATTTTTACCGAAAGCGCCTCGCTTGTAAGAGGCCCCGTCGCCACTACCGTTATTACGTTGGGGTCTATATCTGTAACCTCACCCTCTATAACGGTGATAAGCGGGTGGCTTTTAATTTTGTCGGTGATATACTTGCTGAACTCCTCGCGGTTAACCGCAAGAGCGCTTCCTGCAGGGACCTCAGTCTTATATGCTGCCTCCATTATAAGCGAGCCCATCCGCCGCAATTCCTCTTTTAAAAGTCCTACGGCGTTATTTAACTGATTTGAGCGTAAAGAATTTGAGCACACTAGCTCAGCAAAGCCGCGCGACGAGTGGGCGGGGGTAAATTTGTGCGGCTTCATTTCGTAAAGGCTAACCTTAACGCCAAGCTTTGCCGCTTGCCACGCCGCCTCACAGCCTGCGAGTCCGGCCCCTATAATTCTGATTTGCGGTGTATTCATTATTCTATTACCGGCATTTCCTGTTCTCTTTTAAAAGAACATCCTTTGGTTTTGCAAATAGCACTCTTTTGGCTCTTTCGATAGTAAAGAACGCCTCCACATTCGGGACACTTATCGGTAAGCGGCATATCCCAGCTTGAAAAATCACACTTAGGATAGTTTTCACAGCTGTAGAACTGAGAATTGCGCTTGCCGTGCCTTACCAAAACCTTAGCTGAGCACTTAGGGCATTTTGCTGAAAGCTCGGTAACCTTTTGCTTTGTAAACTTGCATTTCGGGTAGTTTTCGCAAGCATAGAAGGTGCCGTAGGCACCGTTTCTGACAAGCATTTCTGAGCCACAAAGCTCGCACTTAAATCCTGCGAGAGTAGGAGTTGTTTCCTTCCTGACGGCAACGTTGCCGTTTTTATCAAGCGGAAGCGTGTTTTTACAGGACGGATAATTGGGACAAGCAAGGAACTTACCGAATCTGCCGGTCTTGTAAACCATTTTTGCACCGCATTTTTCACAAACGACGTCACTTTCCTCGTAGGTTGAGCTTATATCGACACGCTTTAAATTTTTGGCTTTTTCAAGAGAAGCCTTGAATCCGTCGTAAAACTCGGAAAGAACCTCGTTCGAGCTGACGTCTCCGTGCTCTATAGAATCGAGCTTATCTTCCATTGATGCCGTAAACTCGTAGTCTACGATGCTCGGGAAGTTCTCTTTCATAAATTGCGTAGTTATATCGCCAAGCTGAGTTGACGAAAGCGCCTTTCCGTCACGCTTTACATATTCGCGCGAGATAATAATAGAAATTATAGGCGCGTAGGTTGAGGGTCTGCCTATACCGTTTTCCTCAAGGAATTTGATAAGCGATGCCTCGGTATATCTTGGGGGTGGCTCGGTAAAGTGCTGCTCCTTAGACAGAGAAAGGGCGCTAAGAACGTCACCGTCCTTCACGTTCGGGAACTTAGCGAGGCTTTCACCGTCCTCGCTTTGCTCGTCGAAATTATCGTAAACTGCCATATATCCCCGTGATTTTATCATATAGCCGCCCGTTTTGAAGGTATGGCCGTTATTTTCAATGTCTACGGTAACGGTGTCGATAACTGCATACTGCATCTGGCTTGCGACGAATCTTTCCCAGATGAGCTTATAGAGCTTATATTGCTCGGTGGTAAGATATTTTCTTATTCTTTGAGGCTCAATATACACGTTGGACGGGCGTATTGCCTCGTGTGCATCCTGCGCGTTCTCTCCTGCCTTGTAAAAGCGCTTTGCGCTCGGGAGTGCTTCACTTCCGTAATGCTCGGAGATATAGCTCTTTGCTGAGTCAAGAGCGGACTGAGCGATTCTCGTGGAGTCTGTACGCATATAGGTTATAAGAC